>JBDLVK010000071.1:0-10027 GCA_039804825.1 Bacteroidota bacterium | reverse complement strand
TGTCACTGTCATTCGATAGAAAGAACTAACTAACTGAGTTTAGAGGTCATAGTCCAAGCCACTAATTTAGAACGTTCAATGGCTAAATTCGCTTTTTCTCCATGGAAATGTTCTCCAATGGTTTCGTGAAATAAGTGCAACCATCGTTTGAAATCAGATTCGTGCAGGTCTAGTTTGGCATGTGCACCCATCATATTATTATTATATCCTGGCTTGTCTACCAAGATAAATGCCCAAAAATCAGCAACCTTTTCAATGTGGTGAGATAAATCCAACTGTTGAAAGAAATGACCAATTTGATCATCAACTAATAATTTATCATAGAATTTGGTAATCAAGAACAAACAATCTTCATACGTTTCAACATCTCTCATTTTTTCAAACTTCTAAATTCTAGTTCTATACTCTAACCTCTATTTAAACCAAGAAGCATATTTCACATAATTGTCAGCAATCCGTTGAACTTCACCTTTGAATAATTCAGGTGAAAGTGTTTTAACTTTTTTAGCAGGAACACCGGCATAAATGCTCCATGATTCGGCACGTGTATTTTCCAATAAAACAGCACCTGCAGCAATGATGCAATTCGCTTCGATGTGGCAATTGTCCATCACAATAGCACCCATTCCAATCAATACGTTGTCTTCCACTGTGCAACCATGAACCAAGGCATTATGACCAATTGATACATTGTTCCCTAAATTTACGGTTGTTTTTTCAAAGGTGCAATGCAAAACCGCCCCATCTTGAATGTTGACTTTGTTACCCATTCGAATGGAGTTGACATCACCACGCACAACTGCATTGAACCAAACAGAACATTGGTCGCCCATGATTACATCACCAACAATTGTTGCATTTTCAGCAAACCAACAATCGTTTCCAAATTGAGGTTCGTGACCTCTACACGCTTTAATTAATGCCATTTTTATAAGTATTTTGTTGCTTCACGTTTGGCCAATCCTTGTAAATTAATTTCTTGGACAAAATCAGCGACCGCTTGAGGATTAAATTTAGAATATTGACGCAAGGACCAACCAATTGCTTTTTGAATGAAGAATTCTTTAATCGGTTGAAACTGAATGATCAATGATTTTAATAATTCAAAATCAACCTTGTTCCCATATTTCAATTGAAAAATTAAACAGGAACGGTTCAACCAGAAATTATCCTCTTGTCGCCATTCTTTGATCAATTCCGCACCTTCCTCTGGAAATGATGAACAGAATTTCCCTAAATAATTCGACGCGATTGAGTCAACCGTGTCCCACCAAGAATTATTTGAAATCAACCATTTAAGTCTTGCTGTATCGGTTGGTTCCATGAATTTTTTGTTCCATGAATTTAGATAGTCAAAGGCAACATGATGAAACTCTCGTTCTTCTTTAGCCCATAATTCTTCAACGATTGTCCATCGATCGTTATTTGACAAATCTTTTGGAATTTTTTGAAGCCAACTACGTTGAAGTTCTTTACGTTTGGGTGCATTGATACCAAAAAAAGGAAAACGGCCTTTCATGTATTTCGACATGGCAAGACCGTTTTCAGTATCTGCATTAGAACGGAAAGCTTGTTCCAGTTCATTTATATGATTTAATAGTTGTTGGTGCTCCATGCAATAGCTTTTATGCTATTACAAATCTAATTGATTAAATTCAATCTACAATTTTGTCAGTTAGAATGGGGACAAAAAAAATCCGCTTTCATCAATCTTGTTCAAAATGAGAAAGCGGATGTATTCTTATTTTTTAATAACTAAATGACGCCAAGCTCTTTTCCAACTTTTATAAACGCAGCAATAGCTTTGTCTAAATCTTCAATGCTGTGAGCGGCAGATATTTGTGTTCGAATGCGCGCTTGACCTTTTGCAACAACAGGGTAGAAGAAGCCAATTGCATAAACACCTTCTTTCAGCAATAAATCAGCAAATTTTTGTGAAAGAGCCGCATCGTACAACATTATTGGAACGATTGGAGAATCTCCTGGTTTGATATCAAATCCTGCTGCTAAAATGCGTTCCTTGAAGTATTTAGTGTTTGCTTCAAGTTTATCGCGCAATTCAGTAGTCGAACTTAGAATATCGAAAACTTTATTTGATGCACCAACAATAGCTGGAGCTAATGAGTTTGAGAATAGATATGGACGAGAACGCTGACGCAAAATGTCGATGATTTCTTTTTTACCAGTTGTGTAACCACCCATGGCCCCACCAAGTGCTTTTCCTAAGGTTCCCGTGATGATGTCAACACGATCAAGTACATTGCAATATTCTGGAACTCCACGACCTGTTTTTCCAATGAATCCAGCCGAGTGACATTCATCTGTCATGACCAAAGCATCGTATTTGTCTGCTAAATCACAAATTTGATCCATTTTAGCGATATCACCATCCATTGAGAAAACTCCATCTGTTACGATGATACGGAAACGTTGATCTTGCGCTTTGATCAATTGAGCTTCCAAATCAGCCATGTCAGAATGCTTGTAACGATAACGTTGAGCCTTACACAAACGAACCCCGTCAATAATTGAAGCATGATTTAATTCATCTGAAATAATAGCATCTTCTTCACCGAACAAAGGTTCGAAAACTCCTCCATTTGCATCGAATGCTGCAGCATACAAAATCGTATCTTCTGTACCATAGAATTTCGCAATTTTCGCTTCTAATTCTTTGTGAATATCTTGTGTTCCACAGATGAAACGTACAGATGACATTCCATATCCGTGTGTATCCAATGCTGATTTTGCAGCCTCGATAACTTCAGGATGCGAAGACAATCCCAAATAATTATTGGCGCACATAATCACTACTTCGTCACCTGATGCTACTTTTACTTTTGCACCTTGTGGAGTTGTGATAACACGTTCTCTTTTATAGATTCCTCCTTCTTCAATCGCTTTTAATTCTGCTTGAAGATGGTCTTTCATTTTACCGTACATAACTTCGTTTTTTTGAAAGTGTAAATGTACTAATTAAGAACAATTATTTTGAATCCAGCAGAAAAGTATCATCTATTTAATTCATGAAATTAAAAATTCCATTTCATATTTCGATCATCCAGTATGGCAAACGAAACTTTGTAGTTCAATCGTGGATCTATCTTGTTTCCATCTGAAGCACAGGCGTATATCCCAATTCGAAGTCTGCGTTTTGAGAATTTGAAGTTGCGTTCTAAACCAGCAAAAATTTCATAGTGTTGCCAATCATATTCTTTGACGTAGAGCGCACCGGCTCCCAGAACCAAACCGATTCCGGTTTTCTTCATGAACGGAATTTTATTGATAATGGCTCCATTGTCGTGATGAACGAAATGTCCCTCGTAAAAGATCTTTTTGGATGGAAGCGATGAATCGAGTCCTTGAAAGGAATATAAAGGATTTGAAAACCAAATTGGATCACTTCTTCGTTGGAACTTGAAATCGGCCATGTATAAGTTTTTCGAACTTAAAAATTTACCTGTGGTAATGTGGTAAGAGGATGTTCCTAAAGTTCCAATTTTGAAGGTTTGCATCATTCCTGCTCTTCCATATTCATGGTCTACTTCACTACCAAATAACTTGGGAATTCCACGTTCATAAGTAACATAGAAAGTAGGGTAGCTGGAACCTAAAAGAACCTTTTTCTTGGGTTCACGCATGTATTTTTGTTTTGGCGTGTAACTAATTGTTGTTGTCGCAACAAACGCTTGGTAGGTTTTGAAATCACTTGGTTCATTGTTTGGGATGGCTTTGTCAAATAGTGTTACAAACTTGTAACCGTCAATACTTCTTCGTTCAGAAAATTCAGCATTTACATCCCAATAAAACCCATTGAACAATTCATAACTATTTCCTACACTACCTTGAGTTGCTTCAATGAAGTTTTCTCTTTTATAGATTTGAGTGATCGCATCGTAACTTCGAATAGCATCAAAATCTTGTGAAAATTGAAAATTGACGGTGCCAAAGTGAAATGGTGCATACCTGTAACGCCACCAGGTTCGACCTTTGATGTCTTTGTTCAAAAATCCTATTGAAGCTTCTGTGTAGCAATCAAGAGCATGTTCATTTTCCCATTTTTTAAAATAGAAAAAACTTGGAGCAACTCGAGGTCCAGCTATGTACATTGGACGCGCCGTTGCAGCGATGGAAGATATCGTCCACTGCGTTTTTTTAACACGGTTACGATGATCAATTCCAAACCAAAGTACTTTTATAGCTGTCACTTTATTGAACAAGGCATCTACCGAATCGATGTATTCTTTTCGATTTTGATAGTCACGAATGCTGTCTTTCGCGATGATGTATTTTTGTTCCTCGAGTGTTAAGGTGGTTGTTCGTGTTTTACTCCAATAACTTGAATCTTTTTCGTAGGCTTCTTTTTCCGTTACCGCCACTTCATTTCCAAAGAATTTAGGCGGAAATGTTGCATTGAATTTATAATTACTAAAATCCGCAACGGTTTTACAAACAGAAGTTTGATCCTTGTATTTTACACCATAATCCAATTCTTGATGAGTAAGCACGCACATTGAATCTCCTGGATGTTCAAAGCTCTGTGTGATTTTAAAATAATCGTATACCAACAAGTTTCCTTTGTTTAAAGTCAATTCCAGCTTTTGAATTAACCAAACCGAATCAATTACCCAAATATATCCTTCTAAGGTTGTTGTTGCAGTGCTTCGTGGAATGATTTTAATTCGATTAATAATTCTTCCGTTTTCCTCATACTGTTCCTCTAGTCTGTATTTGTAGGAAAGAATTCCAGGACCTGAAATTGGTGAGCTCACTGGTGATTGATGTAAATCGTCTAAATGCAATAAATTCTGGAAGAAATTGAAATTGGATTTTACAGTTGTCGTGTAATACAAATTTTGATCGTTACCCCTTTTTTCGTAGGCATTTCGAATTTCTTTAACATTTGCAGGAGGGGCATAATTTCGGGTGAATTGTACTTCAACTAAGTTCATGTTATTGGCCAATTCTGTTTGCTTTTTGCGCTCTTCCTCAAACGGGTCATCAATATCCTTTGATGTGTTTGATTCTTCTGACTCTTGCTTCGGTTTTTTCTCTTTTTCTTCCTTGACTTTTACATCCAATTTTTCCGTTGCTTTGATATAACCATCAACAGTATGAGCGTAATTCCATGGATTAATGGAATCTCTTTTCGCAACGACTTTAAGCATTATCTCACGACCTGGATTCGATTTTTTAGCCGTTACTTGAATGTCTTCAATGTCATGAATTATAACAGGGAAAAGCTGGATATCACGGGCTACTGGTTGATCAGTTATTACGACCCATGATTCACGTTCACCATATCCACTAGCATTGTAAACTAAGAAATACTCTCCTGGAAAAAGACGCAATTCATAATAGCCATTTACATCAGCAATTGTGCGCAATTCAGCGTTGTTTTTGACAAATATTCGAGCATTTGGAATTGGTGTCTCTTTTTCGTCCAAAATGGTTCCATTTAAAAGAACTTGACTCCTTCCTTGAAAAGGCAGTAAAATAAGAAGGAAGAGAATTACGTTCCAAATAGTTTTCATGAACCAATAACGTATGAAAATTAAACTTGTTTTAAATGAGTCAATTACGCGTTAAAAATAACTTGGTTACCTGCTAATTACACGAAAAATGTGTCCAAGTGAAAAATGGCGGTAAGAAAGTACGAAAGTTCGTACGAATGGTAGACCTTATTTTTTATCCTCAGGCTTTTGTTGTGCTAGGAATTCCATGTGTTTTTCAACGCGTTTCATCATCCAACGTTTGAAGAAAAACATCAAAACAGCAACAACACCAAAAATGTATGAATAACCATAACGTTTGAATCCATTGTCAACTGTTAAAACCATGTAAGTTGTTCCAAAAAGTATCACAACTGCTACAGCTAACCAGAAATAGAGCATTATTTTATTATAGAAATTCATATCTTAAAATTTTGGCAAAGATAGTATGTATTTACGAATGAGCTGCTTATTTTTTACCCATATTAATGCGCCCATGTGGCTTCAAGAATTCGTAGGATGAAAAATCTTGTTTTGTGCGAATTCCATCGCCATAAACAATTCCATCAGGTGAACGAACAACTACATTTGATGTCGTATAAATAGCACTGTCCCTTTGATTCCAAAACAAGGCTTCTGTTTCCATACGTTGTTTCTTTTCATAATTCACTAATTGAACTGAATCACGCACAAACATGGTTCCTTTGGTGTTGTTTATTTCGCCGTAAAGTGCAGTGAGTGTTGAAACAATTTTACCATCAGCAGAGAAAAAATTTACTTTGATTCCGTCTTTTAGCTTTGTCACTGCCTCTGGTTTAGAATACGTTTCTGCCAATGCAGCAAAAACCTCAACGCGCGCATAGCCCGAATCAGTATAAAAAACACGTAGGTTTTTGGTTACTTCATCCGGTGCCTTTGGGTCATAGGTGACTTTTTTGATGGATTCTAAATCGTTGACACACGAAGTAAGAAACGTCATGACAAAAGCTGTTAAATAAGCAAACAGAAATAACTGGTTTTTTTGCATAATTAAGGAATATTTAGTGTGATTTGCCAACAATCCAAATAAGCTCTTTGACCAGCAATTATTCCAAGCCGTTTGCGTTGATCTTCTTTTGGTTGATTGGAAATGACTGTGTCTT
Organism: Bacteroidota bacterium; assembly: GCA_039804825.1. Classification (GTDB taxonomy): domain Bacteria; phylum Bacteroidota; class Bacteroidia; order Flavobacteriales_D; family Crocinitomicaceae; genus M0103. Next base: position 3,393 of record JBDLVK010000071.1, on the reverse strand, counting down.
CTAGTGAAGCAGAAATAACTAGTTTGGAACGTTTTGCGTCAGTAAGAAGCACATGAGCGTAAATAGAGTTTAGTGTTTTTTGTTTTTCAGTGTTAGCACACGAACCATTTTCTAAAAGAACTGATTGAATGGCTGTTTCACGCAGTTCAGATTTAAAATTTGATGAGGATTGCATGGCTAATCTGAATGCTTCGGAGTAATTACCCATGTTTAATTGACATGTTGCTTCTAACAAATGTAGCGAATCTATAAAACGGACATCAGAACTTGCATTTTTTGCAAAGTATAGGGCAGAAAATTCTTTTGAGAAATCTTTATTCAAGCGATAATAAGTAGCTTTTTTCAAGAAAATAGAATTCGAAAAATCCAATGCGTTCAGTGAATCCAACAACTGATTATAATGTGTTGAATTGATGCAACTTGCGTGTTCGAAAATCGATAAATAGTTATTTAATTCAGTACTTCGTTGTTTCTCTTCGCTTGAAAGTGTTGAAATACAATAGGGAATTGATTCAGTCAGACTAGAACATTTCTTGGTTAGCGATGCATAATAAAGATCTAGTGTTTTTTGTGTATCCGGAGAAATTTTTGGTAAAGAAAACGAAGTTGACAGGTAATAATAGTCATTCACCAATCGCTTCCAATATTCATGTTTTACATCACCTTGACGCGAAGAATAAAGCACGTTCAAATTTACATAATACATCATGATTAGTGATTCACTGCAACCTTCTGGATGGGTGTGAATAATTCTATTCAATAATTCATCCAATTTTGTACTATTACTATTTGGACTATTCATTAAATAAGTTGCACGAATTATGTCTTCACTGGTTGAGTACAAGTGGTTTGTTTCCATTCGAACATAGATTTGTTCGGTTGAATCAATTATTTGTTCTTTGATCGACAGGTTTTTTTGATTTGAAATTTGTCGTTTTAGAAATGCGAGGTATTCAGGTAGCACCAAGACTTCTTTTTCTGGACAATTGGAAGCTAAACTATTAAAAAGTATAGCGCTCTGTTTGAAATCATTTTTTTTGAGTGATGATTTGAACGAGGCATCCATTTCTTCGCATTCCTGTGGATGTGTTACTTTTTGACCATAAGCCGTTCTTGAAGAAAAAAATCCTAGAAATATGATAAAAAGTGCAATGCGCATTTAATCTAATTTTCGTTTTCTAAACCAACGATCCGCGTTAGATGGTGCAATCGATAAACCAAAGTTTATGCCGATGTACTTTTCATTTAGATCCGTGTCATAACCTGAGCCTCTTTTACCATAAGATAAGCCAAAGTTGATAGAAGAAGCAGAACGTTGAGATAAGATTGGGAATCCAAAACCAAGAGTAATTGCTTGATCTGAAATTTGTTTTCCTTGAATTGCATATGGCAGCGTGTATTGGTAAAATCCTGCCCGGTAACGCATTCGCTCTAAAAACGATGATTGATTTGAGTTTTCTAAGAAAGAGGCTTCTGGTGTATATTGAACACCAAATGTCAGTTTACTCGTTGAAAGCAAATTAGTTGCAGTATCGAAGGATGTTGAATAATTGGACCAATCAGTTGCGTTATATGTTGCATGAAAAGCAATTGTTGAGTTACGAATCGAGTGGTTTTTGCGGGCATCATTCAATTTTAGCATGTAGTTGAAACCAAGCGTGTAGTTTGTTGCCAATTGAATATGGCCTTTTTGATCAGGGTTCGCGTACAAGGTGTCGTAAGAAGAAGGAGTTGCAATTGCACCGTAGTACAAATATTCATCTTTCGTTGCACTAATACGCTGAGAAGGTTCAACTGTTGCAGCAAGCGTAAACGTGTGTTTTTCTTTTAGAATGTATTGATAAAAAGCGCCTAAGTCATAGTGAAATGATTTTACATGCAATTGATTGTAATCTACTCCACCAATTGCAGTTGAGGCTGTAGATATCAAAACGCTTTGACGCTCGTTGGTTGATGTGCCAAATAAGTAACCTAAATTGGCTCCAACAGATAAGGTATGATTTCGATATTTTATTAGGTTGGTGCTTAAACCCAAAAACAATTCGCTTGTATTACCTGATCCGATGTAGCTGTATTTTACTGAATCTGTTCCAGCTTTTACTCGATCATAAACAGCATAACCTTTTCGTGTGTATGGTTTTAGCCCAAAAGCCAAACCAAAGTGTTTTTTCAACGTAAATGCCATTGCAAAGTGATCAAAATAGGCAGTTGAATTGATTTTTTTCAGATCACCTTGATTGTAAAATGAAACGCGTGATGACAAACCTACTGAATAGATTGGTTGTCCTTGTGCAAGTGTATTGTAGGTGGAAGGGTTGTAAAAATTCAATACAGTTGAATCAAAATAGGTAATTGCCGAATTACCAAGTCCAGTAAATGTCGCATGATCCATATTGCCTTTTTCACCTAAACCGTAGGAAGAATAGGGTGAAGTACTCAATTGAGCAAAATTGAAAAGGCTTATTCCAATAAAGAAAAGGGTTAAAAAGTTAGTGCGCATTGAACAGATATATTTGATACAAACCAATTAAGGTTAAATTTTCGTTCACAAAGATGTCATTTTTTCCTCCGAAATCAAAGAATTGTGCATCACCACCCGTCACAAAAAACGTTAAGTCTGTCTTTTTTCGTTTGTATTGCTCAATGAGTTGATCGATTTCTGCTTGAATTCCATTCATAACGCCGGAATGGATGCTTTCGTGTGTTGACTTGCCAATTAAATAGGCACCATCGGTAGTTGTAAGCAGTGGTAAATTAGCTGTGTAATCATTGAGTGATTTGTAGCGCAAGGAAATTCCAGGAGAAATTGAGCCACCTTCGTAATTTGCGGCGTTGTCAACAAAATCAAATTTTATGCAGGTTCCGATATCGATACTTACACTATTTTTCTTTGAATTGTGATTCAAGGAATGCACTGCAACAGCATTACAAATTCGGTCGATTCCTAGCGTGTCAACCGTGTGATAATTCAAATGGATTGGCAATTTTGTTGCCTGATTAACGATCAAACAGGATTCAAATAGCGAAAAAAGTTGATTTGTTTGCTCATTGGTTAAAACAGAAGAAAGAATAACTGGTGGACGACCTGATTCACAATAAAGTTGAGTTAATATGTCCAACTCATTAAACTTAATTCGTTGTAGCTTAGAGATTTCATTCATTTCGAACAGTGCAACTTTTAAAAAGGTGTTGCCTGCATCAATCACTAAAACGCTTTTCATTTTTATCATTAGTGCAAATATAATCGAAGAAATCTGAAAAAAAATCGCTTAGGTTCTTTGGAGTTAAAATTAAGTTATTATCTTTGCCCCCACAATAACGGTAAGGTGATGTAGCTCAGTCGGTAGAGCAAAGGACTGAAAATCCTTGTGTCGGCGGTTCGATTCCGTCCAT
>JBDLVK010000070.1:0-15345 GCA_039804825.1 Bacteroidota bacterium | reverse complement strand
CAACTGATGATGCAACAAATTATTTGTTAACGGAAGAAGTTTGTTCATTTCCTGGTGTTGCTGCGAATGAAGTGATTAGTTTTCGTTCGTTAAATCCATTGAATCTGTTGAAATCATACAGATTGTTGAAGAAGTACATTAAAAGCCTGAATCCAGATGTGATTCATATTCATCAGGTCAATCGTTTGGCATATTTTGTTACAAAAGTTGCTCATTCTTTTTCAATTCCTGTTATTACAACTGCTTGGGGAAGTGATGTGCTGCTTATTCCACAGAAGAATGCGTTTTTTCATTTTTTGGTGAAACAAACATTGAAGAGATCACATGTTGTAACAGCTGATTCGCAAGATATGATTGAGGCAATGAATGCAATTGTTCCAAGTGATAAATATGTTTTGTTGCAATACGGTATTGATCCTATTCAGGCTAGTGAAAAACAAACCATTGTTTTTTCAAATCGCTTACACAAAAAGCTTTATAGAATTGATCAAGTCATTACTTATTTTAGTGATTTTGTTCAGGTTTATCCTGAATGGAAACTAGTCATAGGAGGAACAGGTGATGAAACCGAAAGGTTAAAGAATCAAGTAAAACTCCTTCATTTGTCGGATAAAGTTGAATTTGTTGGGTGGTTGCAAAAAGCGGATAATGCGGCTTGGTATGCGAAATCATCTATATATATTTCAATACCTGAAAGTGACGGAACTTCTGTGAGTGTATTAGAAGCAATGTCTGCTGGATGCATCCCTATTGTTTCAGATTTACCTGTAAGTAAAGAATGGATTGCGAATGGGTTGAATGGTGTTATTGAACAACAGGGAGAAAATCCACTCGTGAAAGCAATTGAATTGGACCTTGAAAAATGTGCTGAAATCAATCAAAGAAATGTAGAAGAAAGAGCGACAAGAACGGCAAGTATAATTCGATTTAAAGAAATTTACTTAAAACTTATCAATGGAAAATAATCGTTCATTTCCTGCTGTATATGGAATGGTTTTAGGCTTGTTTTCCATTTTTGCGATACTGCTTCCAAAATTGATTGTTCTCGGGTTTCTGGCAATTGGAGCGCTAATTGTAGTTGGTTTGTATAAACGCAAAATGACTTTTAAACTTGACCTGTTATCAGGTTTATTCATTTCACTGTACTTACTCTATTTACTGTATGCTGTTTTTACGCGTCACCCTGATTTGGCAGGAAGATATATTGAAAATAAACTTTCATTTATTGTCCTTCCCATTTTATTTTCTTTTCGTTTAAAAGAGAAAGTAAATGTTTATTGGGGAATTGTTGGATTTTTAAGTGCAGTTTTGATCTTATTAATTCAAAGTTACGCGAGTTCATTTGCGTGCTATTTTAACGGTGGTGGAAGAGCCTGTTTTTTGGCAAGTTTGTTTTCTTACCAACATCATCCAAGTTACACGTCCGTTTTTCTCATTTTCGCCATGGGACTATTAATCTATGGTTATCGTCAGAAATTAAAAGGATTTAAGTTGTATTGGATTATTCCATTCCTTGGTTTATTGCTCATTTCGTCCTTACTGTGTTTGAGTTTGGCTGGAATTCTTTATTTGTTTGGATTAATAGCTGTACTAATTCTTGTTTTGATTTATAACAAATGGGGTAAACTTATTTGTGTTTTAGCTGGAGTTTTTGCTCCATTTGTGTTGTATTTTACAATCGTTTCAATTCCACAAGTAGAAGGTGAATGGACGAATGCTAAATGGTATGCTGATGAATATTTGAAAGATTCGGATGCCTTTATCAAAATGCGGAAGTACCCGATGTCAGGAACAGAAGTGAGAATTGTGATGTGGACAGTTTCAACGAAAGTACTTAAAAAGTATCCGCTTGGTGTTGGAACTGGAAACGTTGACGAAGTATTAACAGATAATTTAATAAAACTCGATCAACGCGAATTAGCAAAACAGGAATACAATCCCCACAATCAATTTTTACAAACGGGAATTGAAATCGGGTGGTTTGGATTGTTGATTTTACTTGCAATTATTGCAGTTGGAATTTTTTACTCCTTCAAATTTAAAAACTGGTTACTGCTATTAATCATTTCGAATTTTGCATTTAATTCGTTATTTGAATCAATGCTCCAACGTCAAAGTGGAATTGTAGTCTATACATTTGTGATTTGTGCTTTAATAGTTGTCTCGAATAATTCACTTTTAACAAGACAAAATGACTCGAATTAGTGTTGTTGTTCCCTGTAGAAATGAGCGTTCGTATATTGCTCAATGCATCCACGCAATTTATAATTGTATGTTACCTGACACGACAGAAATCAATGTTTTTGTAGTTGATGGAATGAGTGAAGATGGGACACGAGAAGTTGTTAAAGAGTTGATGAATTCTTTTCCGACATTAAAATTGATAGATAATAAAAAGCAATTAACACCTTTTGCATTTAATCTAGGAATTTATGCCGGAGGAAAGGTTGATTTTGTACAAATAGTTGGAGCGCGACATATTCTGAGTGAAAATTATTTTTCCAATTGTTTGAAACGATTTGAATTAGATTCAAGTGTTTGGTGTGTTGGTGGTAAAATCAATAATGAATACCTTAACGAAACGGGACGCGTTATTTCAAAAGCGATGTCAACAACATTTGGAATGGGCTTGGGAAATTTCAGAACGTTGGACCAATCAGGTTATACAGATACTGTTACAAGTCCAATGTATCCTTATTGGGTATTTGAAAAAATAGGATTTTTCGATGAAGAATTGATTCGTAATCAAGATGATGATTTCAATTTTCGTGTAACAATTGCTGGTGGGAAAATCTACTATGACAATGATATTTCTTTGAAATATTATGTTCGAGGAAACTATAAAGGCCTTTGGCGTCAATTTTATCAGTATGGCTATTGGAAAGTATATGTAAATAAAAAGCACAAAGCTGTTACCACTTTACGTCAACTTGTACCACCTGTATTTGTGTTGTATTTGATGTTGTTGTTTTTACTACCAGCATGCTCATTGTATTTATTTAGTGTCTCTGCAGTACCTTTTGTGTTATATGTTTTAATGGCCATTTATTTCTCTTTCAAAATCGTAAAAAGCGATATAGAATTGAAGTTTATTTCGGTATTGCAAACCTTTCCTATATTACACATAAGTTATGGCTTAGGATATTTAAAAGGAATAATTGATTTCGTTTTATTGAATAAAAAACCTTCGGATAAACAAAAACGATTGTCGAGATAATGCTTAACTTCGGAACGGATTTTCACAAAACAAGCTAAATGATTCCATTTTCACCGCCAAGAATAGATCAAAAAGTCATAGATGAGGTAACAGCTGCTTTGCAAAGTGGTTGGATAACAACAGGGCCTCGTACGAAACTATTTGAGAAGAAAATAACGGAATACTGTGGTTGTAAAACAACTGTTGCTGTAAATTCTTGGACAATGGGAATGCAAGTTTTATTGAGTTGGTGGGGAATTCAAGAAGGAGATGAAGTTATTCTTCCGGCTTATACTTATTGCGCAAGCGCCAATGTGATTGTCCATGCAGGTGCGAAACCGGTGATGGTGGATATCAATCCAGAGGATTTTAACATTTCTGTCGATGCAGTTCGAAAAGCAATTACTCCACGAACAAAAGCAATTATTGCGGTAGATTTAGCTGGTTTTCCGTGCGATTATGATCAATTAAATGCGTTGGTTAAAGAAGGTTCAATCATGACGCAATTCTCGCCTTCGAATGACTTGCAAAGGCAACTAGGAAGAATCCTCGTAATTAGTGACGCAGCGCATAGTTTTGGTGCGACTATGAATGGAAAGCGATCTGGATCATTAACAGATATTAGTTCATTCTCTTTTCATGCGGTGAAGAATTTGACAACAGCTGAGGGTGGTTCTTTGTGTTTCAATCTTCCTGAAGGATTTGATCATGACGAAATCTACAAAACGTTTTGTACGTTGATTTTACATGGTCAGAACAAAGATGCGTTAGCAAAAACACAAAAAGGGAATTGGCGATATGACGTTGAAGAACCAGGTTTTAAATGCAACATGACCGATTTACAAGCCGCAATTGGTTTGGTTGAACTGGAACGCTATCAAGAGAATTTAGATCGAAGAAAATCGATTTTCGAACAATACGATACAGCTTTTGCCAATGAATCTTGGGCAATTACGCCACTTCATACAACAGAGAACAAGGTAAGTTGTTATCATTTATATCAGTTACGCATTGCAAACATCACAGAAGCACAACGCGATGCAATCATGCAAGTGATTTTTGATGAAGATGTTTCTGTGAATGTTCACTTTTTACCTTTACCAACATTGACGGCGTACAAAAAACGTGGTTACAAAATGGAAGATTATCCTGAAACATGGAACAAATACCACAATGAAATTTCATTGCCAGTATATTATAATTTGACGGATCAACAAGTTCAAACGGTTGTAAATGCTGTGAAGAAAGCTGTTGGTTCGATTATGTAGGGAATTAACAAATGAATGCGGTGAATTAATTGTAATTTTGACGAGCATATTAAAATCATAGAAAGCCAATCGCTATAATATAATTTTAGATCAAATGAATAAGAACATTCCTTCATTTCTTCATTTCTTCATTCCTTCCTTCTAAATAGTGAAAAGAGCTTTCGACATACTTGTTTCGCTCATTATTCTGAGTATTTTTCTTCCGATTGGAATTGTCATGTCTTTTTGGATTGTGCTGGAATCAAAAGGTGGTGTTTTTTATCGTCAAGAACGCATTGGAAAAAATGGTATTCCATTCAACATGCTCAAGTTTCGTTCCATGCGAAAAGATGCTGATAAAGCAGGTAAATTGACGGTTGGAATGCGCGATCCTCGAATTACCAATTCAGGTTATTTCTTACGTAAGTTTAAATTGGATGAATTTCCTCAGTTTATTAATGTTTTGAAAGGGGATATGAGTATCGTTGGTCCACGTCCAGAAGTGAAAGAATTTGTTGATTTATATACCGAAGACCAATGTCAAATTCTTAATGTAAAACCAGGAATTACAGATTATGCGTCAGTTGAATACTTCAACGAAAATGAATTGCTTGGAAAATCAGAAAATCCGCACAAAACCTACATTGAGGTGATCATGCCGACAAAAATTGAATTGAATAAAAAATACCTTGAGCGTCCAACCATCGGAACTGATTTAAAGATCATGTGGGCAACCTTCAAACGAATGATTGGTTGAGAAATAATAGTTAATCAGAAAATGTTGATTGAGGCTCTCGAAGGCAACTTTTTTTAGTGCATCAAAAATGCCAATCCACAGCCTACAAAAATGGCCAATAATTTCAATAAGTTGAATTTGTGATTTTCAGATGTTTCAAAGATAATTGTGGTTGAAATGTGCAAGAACATACCAACAACAATTGCAAGAATCACGTGATAATCTAAGCCGAATTCTCCAGGTAATGTCAGCATTCCTACTAAAACACCCAGTGGCGTCATGATTCCAAACAACATCAAAACAATCCATGCTTTTGCAGTCGTTAGCTTCGTATTGATCAGCAAGGTCATCAAGGCAATAGCAACAGGTAATTGGTGAAATAAAATCCCTAATAACAGCGAATTATTATCTCCGTGATGATGCGAACTCAAAATTTCATGACCCATCAATTGATTTCCCAACGGAACTCCTTCTAAAATTGAATGTACGGAAAGTGAAATAAATAATCCCCAAGGCATTTTTTGACCTTTGTGAACGTGAACATGTCCGTGTTCGATTCCTCCCGAAAAGAACTCCATTAACAATTGAATCAAGAAACCAATTAGAATGTAAATGCCAATTGAAGCGGATTCCTCATGGTATAAATCAGGGATAAAATGGGTAAATGCAATCGCAAGCAAGAAACCACCGCTGAAAGCTAGAAGTAACTTGATGATTTGAGCCTTGTTTGTTTGTTGTAAATAAGTGACAAAAAAACCACCCAGAACAACGGACAAAATAAGACTTGAATAAACGATAAATGCTTCCATTAATTTTTTCTTGCAATAATGATCAAACGATCTGATGTAGTTTCATTGAAATCGTTCAACGAAAAGTCGCCAAAAGTACGAATAATCTCAAACTTATTCTGTGCTAATAAATCATAAAAATCAGCTTTTTTCAAGGCTTGAACGCGTTCGGTGAAATGAAAATCTTTTCCTGCATCTGAGAATTTGATGTACTTGAAAATGTGATGACCATCGTATTCACGTTCAATATTGAAACAAATTCCATCGATTTCTTTTTCTTCCTTAGCAACTAAATTGGCAACCACTTTCGATGCATTCATGAAATCAATCACCAAAATCCCTTCATGGTTTAACATGGTATTGATGGATTGAATCACTCGCACATTGTCGTGTAAATCATCGAAATAACCAAAACTGGTAAACAAATTGAAGATCGCATCAAATGACTTTCCTTCGATTACTTCTCGCATGTCATGAACGCCAAAAGTAAGATTTGTTCTTGCTGATTTTTGCGCTTCTAAAATGCTGTTTGGAGATAAATCAACTCCAAGAACGTTTAAACCATGCTTGTTTAAGGTCACGGAATGGCGACCTTTACCACAAGCCAAATCAAGAACTGTTGAATTTTCGTTTAAGTTCAGAAAAGTCAATAGGTTTGAAATAAACTGTTCCGCCTCTTCATCATTTCTATTTTTGTACAAGGTATGATAATACGAAGTATCAAACCAATCTGCAAACCATTCTTTTGAGCTCATGGTGCAAAGATAATCTTTCCGATTTATTCAATCCGTGTATTTTTCATTCAGTTTTGCTTGCTGTGAAATTCAATTGATTATATTTGTTTGGAAACTATTCATAATGTCACTAGCGAACGTCTACAGCCTATATCGAACAATGGAAGATGAGAATGTAATTCTGTCGTTCAAGGGTATTGTGACAGCAGAATTGTTGACTTCTGTTTTGCACATCATGGAAACCAAAATGGATTCAATGCAAGAAACGCCTCGCATACGAAAAAAGGTTTTCAATGTTCTCGTTGAATGTTTACAGAATTTATATCACCATGTTGAAGAATCGGCTGAACCAACTTCAAAAGAAACATTGGAGCGGAAATCAGCTTTGGTATTGATTGTAAAAGAACAGGATCATTTCATTGTGAAAACAGGGAATTACATTGATGTTGATAAAGCCCAAGAATTAAAAGATCGTTTGGACATGATTAATTCGTTGGACAAAGATGGATTGAAAGAATATTACCAAAAAAGCTTGAATAATTCCATGGTTTCGGAAAAGGGAACAGCAGGGTTAGGAATGATAGATATTGCTAGAAAATCAGGAAATAAGCTTGGTTTTGAGTTTTTAAAAATAACGAATGATACAAGCTTTTTTTGCTTGAATGTAAAAATAGATTAAAAGAAAGATGGAAAAATTGATTTTAGAAGCTTCAGCGAAAACTCCGGAAGTAGTTTTTGATCCGGTAGCAGGAACTTTGTTGTTGAAAGGAAGATCGATTCCTGAAAATTCAATTGAATTTTATAAACCTTTGAATGATTGGATTGACGGATATGCTGCGAATCCAGGAGCTCAAACTGTGATTGAAATGAAATTGGAATACTTCAACACTTCGTCGTCAAAATGCATTCTAGATTTATTCAAAAAATTGGAAAAACTGAATGGAACAGATGTTTCAGTAAATTGGTATTTTGAAGAAGATGATGAAGACATGGAAGAAGCTGGTGAAGATTACCAAGCAATTATCAAGCTTCCATTCAAAATGATCGAAGTAGAAGAAATTTAAAAAAAGCGTGCTGAAGATTGGTTTAACAGGAGGAATTGGCTCCGGAAAAAGTCTGGTTGGTAAAATTCTAGAAGCTCTTGGATATCCAGTCTATTATTCAGATTTGGCTGCAAAAGTACTTGTAGACACAGATTCTGAAATTCGAACACAACTCATAAATTTATTGGGGACGGAAGTTTATTGTGAGAATGAACTCAACCGCCCCTTTTTAGCGGAACAACTTTTCAAGGATGATCAGTTGCGTATTCAAGTAAATCAAATCATTCATCCAAAAGTTCGTGATGCATTCAAAGATTGGTGCGCTTCACAAAAGTCTCCCGTCGTTTTCAATGAAGCAGCTATTCTATTTGAAACGGGTGCATATAAAACATTGGATTTAAACCTGTTGGTCATAGCCCCAAAAGAGTTGCGTATTCAGCGTGTCATGGAGCGTGATAAAATGTCCCCAGTTCAAGTGGAAGAGCGTATTGCAAAGCAATGGCCCGATGAAGCAAAAGTTGAATTGGCAAATTTTACGATTCTGAACGATGAAAAACGACCGCTAATTGCTCAAGTTGAAGCGTTTCTAGCTACGATTTAATTTTACATTTCCTCGTAGTCGTCAAATTCATCTTCTTTTTTCTTATTCGAAAATGATTGAAAGGATGAACTTGCCTGAACAAATGGCTTTCCTGAAATTAAATAGTTGAAACCATTTAACATTTTGAAAATCATACTCACCAAAAAGAAGAACCCAATGACCTTGAAAATGAAACCAATTATTGGTGTGTCTTCAATGTTGATGATGCTTTTGTGAAACCAAATAGAAATTGGATTTTTTGCAACATCTGGAAAGAAAATAAATAGACTGAAAACACAAATAGCAAGAACAATTACCCCAATTTCAACGCGTAAATTAAAGGTAGTTTGTTTTGGACTCATTCCAGCTCCCATCATCTGAAACATCGCTATTTTGTTTTGTTGATTTTGCAGTTTTCCAACGAAATAAGTCAATAATACCAAGCCAGCAATGACAATGTTAAAGGTCGAAATTAAATTTTGAGCGTCATCAAGGCAGAATAAAAATGTCACGTCCACCAAGAATAAATATTTGAAAGCTTTCAAAAAATAGACTTCTGAAACGGAGCGTGTTCTTCCGCCGCTTAGCATAGTTAAGCCGATTTCAAAAATGCCCCAGATAAATCCGAAAATAGCGAAAACAACGCCAAGGCGAAAAATTTGATTCATGATTTCCATAAACACAAAGTTGCTATTTTTTTCGAATTATTACCGAAAAAGCATGAAAATCATGTGTTAATAAGTGAGTGTGCTCGTTTGTCCTTTAGTTGGCACATTTCGAATCATTTTGTTTAATTTTGAAACTTATCATTTTAACATATGAAGAAGTTTTTATTACCACTTAGTTTATCAATCATCACTTTTGTAAATTGTTTTGCGGAAGAGGGAATGTTGATTCCGTCAGTCATTTCAGCTTTTGAATCTGATATGCAAGCAAAAGGGATGAAGTTATCGGCAAAAGATATTTACGATGTCAACCATTCAAGTTTAAAAGACGCAATCATGCATTTTGGTGGCGGTTGTACAGCTGAATTGGTTTCTGGTAAAGGATTATTGTTGACAAATCATCACTGTGGATATTCGCAAGTTCAATCGCATTCCTCCTTGGAAAAGGATTACTTGAAGAATGGATTTTGGGCAAAAAATTATGCAGAAGAATTACCAAATGCTGGTTTAACTGCTTCTCGTATGGTGCGAATTGACGATGTAACTGCTTCTGTTATGTTTGGTGTTGTTGAATCTGAAAGTGCTGAGAAACGAGCTGCTGTTATGCGCAAAAATATGGAGCAATTGATTAAAGACGCAACAGTTGGAACACATTATGAAGCGGAAATTAAACCATTCAATTTTGGGAATCACTTCTACATTATTGTCAAAGAAGTGTTTAAAGATGTACGTTTAGTTGGAACTCCTCCGAATTCAATTGGAAAATTTGGTGGTGATACGGATAACTGGGTTTGGCCAAGACATACTGGTGATTTTTCTGTTTTCAGAATTTATGTTGGAGCAGACAATAAACCAGCAGAATATTCAACGAACAATGTTCCATATTCTCCAATTCATTTCTTACCGATTTCATTCAAAAATAGAAAAGTGGGCGATTTTACGATGGTGTATGGTTTTCCAGGTGAAACAGAACAACACGTTGCTTCAGGATATTTAAAATTTATCGTTGAAAAAGAACGTCCAGCGCGAATCAAAATGCGCGAGAAATCATTGAGTGTAATTGATGCAGCGATGCGTTCGTCAGATGAAATCCGTATTAAGTATTCAGCTAAACAAGCAAGCATTGCTAATGCGTACAAAAAATGGATTGGTCAAGTTGACGGATTGAAACGTTTGGATGGTGTAGCGGTTAAAATTGCAAAAGAGCAAGAGTACAACGCAATGGCAGCGACCAACGATAAATGGAATGGAGCTTATGGACAATTGGTCAACCAAATGAACAAATTGGTTGAGGAAGGAAGTAATTGGGAATTCCGCTATTCAATGGCGATTGAGTATTTGTATGTTGGACCAGAGTTTTACAAATTGGCACGTGGAATCGATGATATCACAACCAACTATGCAAAATACGTTGAAAAAGGAGAGCTGAATGCACAAATCGAGAAAATGATTAAAGGTGCCGATGGATTCTTTAAAAATTACGATGCGGGTGTTGATCAAAAGATTTTTGAGTTGTTGACGATGGAATATTTTACACAAGTTACTATCGATGCAGAATCAATTGCAGATGTGAATTATGTGAATGGTTTATCCAAAGCAATTTTCGCGAAATCGATTCTTACAAATAAAGACCGTTATGTCGCTTTCTTGCAAAAGTTCAAGGAGAAATCAGTTAAAGCAATTGCGAAAGATCCTGGATTTAAATTGTATGCAAAATTGACAAAGGATTTCAAAGAAAATGTATTGCCGAAATACCAAGCGTTTGATGACCAAATGAATGCCTTGTTGAAAGTCTATGTGCAAGGGAAATATGAAATGTTCCCAGATGCGAAACATTGGGCTGACGCGAATAGTACATTGAGAATTACATACGGACAATTGGAAGGTTCCTCTCCAGCAGATGGAATGATGTACACGGAGCACACAACTTTGGATGGTGTGATTGCAAAATACAACACTGGAAATCCAGATTTTGAATTGTTGCCGCGCATGTTGGAAATGCACAAGAACAAAGACTACGGTGATTACGCGCAGGATGGAGAATTGTGGGTATGTTTCACAGGGTCGAATCACACAACAGGTGGAAATTCAGGTTCACCAGTTATTGATGCAAATGGAAACTTGATGGGCTTGAACTTCGACAGAACATGGGAAAGTACAATGTCAGATTATATGTTTGATCCAAATCGATGCAGAAACGTGGTTGTGGATATTCGCTACGTGATGTGGGTAATGGATAAATACTCTGGCGCGAAACATTTGGTTGATGAAATGGTTTTGGTGAAAGAGTAAGCAAAAAATACTAGAAATTTAAAAGCCCAGTAACTTCTTACTGGGCTTTGTTTGTGATGTATAAATTGTTAATCCAAGGTATAATTCAACTGAACTTCTGCTTCCAACAGATGAAGTAAAGAATATAATCCGAAAAACGTTCTCATAACATAAATTGCATCTTTTGAACCGCGGGCATTGTTCATTTTACGGAAGGTTTTATTTTTTGAGAAACCTTCACCCATCGTATATATTTGAGTAAAAAATTCTTTATCAGCAAAATCGAAAGTTGCTGAATAAAATGGTTTAGACAACAGGGAAATCATTTCGTGATAAACTTCTATCAAGAACTCAATTGTTTCTGGCGAATCATCACTTCTGAAGAAATCTAGTTTGTAATACAACGCATACAAACGCTCAGTGTCCTCAAATACTCCTGGTTTTAATAATTGAAAATAGTTGTCAAAAAACTCAGACGGAATTTCCTTTACGCAGCCAAAATCCAAGACACACAGATTATTCTCACTATCTACGATGAAATTTCCCGGATGCGGATCAGCGTGAACTTTGCGAACAACTTTCATTTGGTACAAGTAGAAATCCCACAACGATTGCCCTATTTGGTTTCTTAGTGCTTGTGAAGGCTTTTTAGCAAGAAATTCGGGCAACATTTCACCTTCGATCCAATCCATCGTTAAAATGCGTTTATTCGAAAATTCTGGATAATAGGTTGGAAATCGAAGTCCTGTAAGCGATGAACAAGCTGCGGCAATCTCACTTGAACGTTGTAATTCTAATTCGTAATCCGTTTCTTCAATTAATTTGGCCTCAACTTCATCCATGTAAAGTTTAATATCGGAACCTTTTACATTTAAAAGTTGTGCGGCTAAAGGCTTCACAAGTTTTAAATCGGATGAAATGGCATCGGCAACACCTGGATATTGAATTTTGACAGCTAAATGTAATTCTCCTTTACGAGCTTCATGCACTTGTCCAATGCTTGCAGCGTGAATCGCTTCTTTTGAAAACGAATCAAACAATTCATGCGGTTTTTTACCCATTTGTTGCATGAAGGTTTTTTGGATCAATGGAAATGAAAGGGCGGGTGCATTGTATTGTGCTAGCGAAAATTTGTCTTGATAAGCTTGTGGTAAGACATTGTTATCCATACTCATCATTTGAGCAACTTTCAACGCACTGCCTTTTAATTCACTTAGTGATTTGTAAATGTCGTTGGCGTTGTCGCTGTGTAAATCATCTTTTGACAGACTAGGATTTATTGTTTTTTTTGCGAAATATTTCACGTAGTTACCACCAACTTTTGCGCTTGTTCCAATGATTTTGGCAGCGCGCTGAACTTTGGATGTTGGAATTTTGTCCATTCCTTTATTGGCGCTCATGTTTACAAGACTTTCGTTTTAAACGCAAATTTTCCGAAATCAAGAATGGAATCGAGTGGGGAGGTGGCTAACAAATCAAAGCTTAAATTCACACTTTTTTCGATGGCAGCATCGGTTGTTGAAAATCCTTCTGAAGTATCATTGATCCATACGCGGAACAAATACGAGAAAACTAATTTAAATCCTTTGTGATAATGTTCTCCAATAAACGGTCTATCAACGATTTCTTGTGAACTTTTCGCTTCTTGAATCACTTCATTCAAATGTGAGTCGAGCGTTTTCATAAATGAATCCCATTCTTTAAATTGATGAGGTGCTTCTTTGATCGAACTGTATTTTGCTAAAAAGTAAGAACGATTTTTTTCTAACTGCGCGAAAAGTGTGTAAAAAATGGCAAGTGCTTTTTCTCGAGCGCTGTATGCGGGATATTCTGTGTCGTTTGCGATGATTTCGAAAGTAGTCGAAAGAGTATTGACAAGAATTTCTTCTCGAATCGCATTTAAGGATGAAAAAGATTTGTAAAAAGTTGACTCTTCAATTTTTAATTTTTTGGACAATTCGAAAACAGAATGTGGCGCTCTGCCATTTAATAATTCGAATTCGATGTACGCTTTGGTGATTTTTTCTTTTGTTGCCATTGTATTTGCTTTGGTTAATAAACAAACGAAATGGAACAAGGTTTATTCACTTTTTTAGATTCTTTAACAATTAATGAGAAAACTAGATGTTCAATCTTTATGTCATAAAAAAAGCCCCGGAAATTCGGAGCTTTTTTGCTATTGTAGTTTTGTTTTAAACATGCAGTGCGCGTGCATCTGTTGCATCTAAAGCAGCTTCTTTGATTGCTTCCGAATACGTTGGGTGCGGGTGACAAATACGAGCAATGTCTTCAGCAGACGCCCTGTATTCCATTGCTGTTACAGCTTCCATAATTAAATCAGCTGCACGTGGCGCAATCATGTGAACACCAAGAATTTCGTCTGTATTTTTATCAGCAAGAATTTTTACTAATCCAGCTGTGTCCATACTTGCGCGTGCTCTACCTAAAGCTTTAATTGGGAAAGATCCAACTTTATACTCAACGCCTGCAGATTTTAATTCTTCTTCTGTTTTACCAACTGCGGCAACTTCTGGCCAAGTGTAAACAACTCCTGGGATTAATCCGTAATTGATGTGTGGTTTTTGACCAGCAATTTGTTCTGCGACATAAACTCCTTCTTCTTCTGCTTTATGCGCTAACATTGCTCCACGAACAACATCACCAATTGCATAAATGTTTGGAACTGATGTTTGAAGGTGATCATTTACTTCAATTTGACCTCTATTATTTACAGTTAATCCAGCTGCTTCAAGGTTTAATCCTTCAGTATATGGTTTTCTTCCAACAGCAACTAAACAGTAATCAGCTTCGAAGGTAACTTCAACATCTTTTTTATTCAATGCTGTTAAAATAACTTTATCACCAACGTTTTCAACTTTTTGAACTTTGTGCTCAAGATTGAATTTAAATCCTTCTTTTTTCAATACGCGAGTTAGTTCTTTACCTAATGTTGCGTCCATTGTTGGGATAATTGTATTTGCAAATTCGATTACTTCGATTTCAGTTCCTAAACGAGCATAAACAGACCCTAATTCTAATCCAATAACACCACCGCCAATTACAAGCATTTTTTTCGGAATTTCCGTCATTTTTAATGCTTCAGTAGAAGTAATGATACGTTTTTTATCTGGCTCCATTCCAGGGAAGAAATTTGGTTTAGATCCAGTTGCAATAATTACATTTTTTGTATTTATTGTTGTTTCAGCACCGCTGTTATCAGTTACTTTAATTGTGTTTTTATCAACGAACGAACCAACTCCAGTTAATACATCAACTTTGTTCTTGTCCATCAAAAATTTGATACCAGCACATGTTTGAGCAATTACTTCACTTTTACGTTTGATCATTTGCTCAAGGTTAGCTTTTACATCTTTCACAACAATTCCGTGTTCTTCGAAATTATGAACCGCATTATGGTAATGTTCAGATGAATCCAATAACGCTTTTGATGGAATACAACCTACATTTAAACATGTTCCTCCTAAGGTGTCGTATTTTTCAATTAAAGCCGTTTTCATGCCTAATTGGGCACATCTGATTGCAGCTACATAACCACCAGGCCCAGATCCAATAATTGTAATGTCGTAAGAACTCATTTTTTTAAATTTGATAGGATACAAAGGTATGATTTCTCCTTTAAATATTACTTCAAAAATATGTGAAATAAAAAAGGGCTGCCTCAATGACAACCCTTTTTTTATTTGCGTTATAAGAAATTACATTTTAATGAATTTCGCTGTTTCATTTTGTTTACCTGCAACAAACTTAACAATGTAAGTTCCATTCGGTAAATCTTGAGCATCAATTGTTAACGTTTGAGCTCCAGCTTGTACATTTTTGTTTGAAATCGTTTTAACCAATCTTCCTGAGATATTGTAAACCGTAACATACACATTAGTCGTTTCTGATAGGTTAAATGTCAATGTTGTGTTATCAGTTGTCGGGTTAGGATATGTTTTCAATTTTGTTTTGAAAACTTGATTTCCATCAGCACCATTTTCACCAATTCCAAGGTATGCAGCAGATGCCCAAATACCACGTCCATAAGTACCGATGTATATTTCACCTGGTCTGTGGTTACCTTC
>JBDLVK010000069.1:0-21074 GCA_039804825.1 Bacteroidota bacterium | reverse complement strand
AGGTGATGCTGGGATTGTGGGTACAACATGAGCGTCATGGCTTTGATTACAACGATCAAGAAAAAATTAAGAATCAATTAGAAGGATTTCGCATCGCCGTTCGAAAATACAAAGATCACCCCGCTTTACTGATGTGGGGAGTTGGAAACGAGTATGAATTAGAATATTCGAATACTAAAGTGTGGGCTGCGGTGAACGACATCGCTAAAATGGTGCACGAAGAAGATAAAAATCATCCAACCTCAACGGTTACTGCTGGCACAAATGCTGAGAAACTGAATTTTGTTCAAACGGTGTTAACCGAAGTAGATATCTATGGAATCAATACCTATGGAGATATTGAATCTGTAAAAGGTGTTTTGACGAATGGAAATTACACAGGTGCCTACATGATCACTGAATGGGGGCCAAACGGACATTGGGAATCTCCGAAAACGATTTGGGGAATGTCAATTGAACAAACTAGTTCTGAAAAAGCAGCTGTTTATCTAAAAAGATATCAAACGTGCATAGCTGCAGATAGCGCTCAATGTATTGGTTCATTTGCCTTTTTATGGGGACAAAAACAAGAATACACAAGTACGTGGTATGGGCTTTTTAACGAAGATGGAATTCCAACCGAAGCGATTGACGAATTGACTTATTGTTGGTCTGGTGCTTACCCAACAAATAGAGCTCCTCGTGTTGATTCCATTTATTTCAATGAACAGAAATTGGCACCAAATTGTATTGTTAAAGCGAATAAAAGCTATTCATTCGAACTTTTTGCAACTGATCAAAATCAAGATAAACTGAATTATACGTGGGAACTTTATCCTGAAAGTACCGACTTAAAATCAGGAGGTGATGCTGAAATGAAACCGCCAATTATCAACGGAAGATTAAAAGGAAAGAATCAGGCAAGTGTGCAATTAAAAGCTCCATTAAAAGAAGGTAGATACCGTCTTTTTGTAAAAGTATACGACGGTGAGAAGTTAGCGTACATGAACATTCCGTTTTATGTGGAACCGAGTAACAATGCGGAACGCATTCATTTTAAAGAACAAACACTAAAATCATTCGATGAGGAATAAAAAATCAACCTTCGTTTTTCTAGTGCTTTGTTTGGTTTCTATCAACTCAAAAGCACAACTGAATGATTCATCTGCATTCGTTCCAAAGAATAGTGGATTGTATCCAAAAAAAATGGAAGCAATTATGAACACAATCAGTGTTTCAGGATATTATCGCTTTTTAGGTTGCTACACACAAATGAAAGATCAATATCCTGAGTTTGGCGATGTGAAAAATCGTGTTTTCTTAGGTGATGATAGTAATATTCCACAGTTGATGCTTACCATTGGCGGGCGTCCGAGTAAAACAACTTCATTTTCAACAGATTTGTATTTGTGGACACCCATGTCTGGAAGTCAAACCGATTATGTGAAAGGCTTGAATTTGGGAGTCAATCTTACCGGAACGCATTCTACGAAATACGGAACCTTTAGTGTTCGTACCGGTGGTATTCATTGGTATACGATTAGCCCCTTTACATTTGCATCAAATACAGGCTACAACCGTTTCAGTGTTTATGAAAGAAATCCTTGGGATCCTGCAATGAAGACGGTGTATGATCGCTACCACAAATTTTATTCAGATGGCGCATTAACACAAGATACGCGTTGGGGACAACAAGCATTTCAAGGATTTATTCTTGACGGAGTGCGTTTACCGAAGCAATTTTCGTTTGCTTATATGTATGGTAAATCGCAATTCAATGGTGGCGCATTGCCAACTCCAAACGCTTTAATGGCTGGAAAAATTAAAAAGGAATTCAAGAACAATTTTGTTAGCATTAACGGTATTTCAAGTAAAACGTATACAGATAGTTTGGCTAGATTAGCTTTGGGATACAATCTTGTTACGACCGAATTTAAATTTGCTTGGAAGGAGATGCAGTTGTTGGGTGAAGTTGGCACAGGAAATTATTTCAGTCCAACAGCAACAGGAAAATGGGGTGAGGCCATGGATATCAAACTTCAATTTTCCAAAGAATGGACACATTTTCCTTTAGAGGTCCGTTACTTTCAAATTAGTCCGAATGTGATAAACAACAACGGTGTATTTTGGAATTCATCGATTCAAGAATACAATGACAATTTCACAGGTGAAGCAACGCCTGGTAGTCAAACTTCTTTAATTCCATTTGCGAGTTCACTTGTATCGATTGGTCAAATGACAAACAATCGTCGTGGTGTGATTTTAAACATGGACATGGCGGTGAAAAAACACAAGTTAACAATCGGCTACAGTGCAGCAAGTGAATTAGTTGCTTTGTCCGATAAAATCACCTACGGTCATCCTGCAAATAATTTAGCATTGTCAAGATTTTGGCGTTGGGGCTTTCCAGCAGGAGTGGGGCCTTACGGGAATGTTAACAAGATCTATCGAGGTGTTTATGAAACGGTTCAAATTACAGATTCGATCACGGCAAAAGGATTCAATTCATTAGAAATTAGTTATAAAACGGAGTTTAAACTTTTTGGAAAAGACATGTTAGTCTTTTATTTGGGAGGAATGCACAGTGTACAATCGAAATTTTCGCCTTTACCAAAATATTCAAAAGCAGCTTATTTGCAATCCTACAACAACCAGTTAGAGTTTTATTACCTACTCTTCCCCAAAGTGATTCTTTCCAATTATTTTGGTTACGATCGAATTATTGCAAACAATCAAACTGTATTAGATATAGTAAGCAATAAAGCGAAAAATCAAGAAGGGTTTTCTTACGCAATTGGACTTGATTTGCAATTAGCAAAAAATACAGGTCTCTATATAAAACATCGTTGGATGAAATACCAAGATTACAGTTTTTCACTTGATCATTACAAAGGAACAGAAACGACCGTTGAATTAAAAATCTACTTTTAAATGAAAAATATTCTCACAGTTATCATCACACTTATTGCAGTTAGCTCTTTTTCTCAAGAAGATAAGAAGGTGCAATATGTTGGAGGAGCACGTTCTATTATTTCAAATGCAGATTTTAGTTCAGATCAGGAAGACACAGTGACAAGTCGTAAAAATTCAGGTGGTTACGCATTGATTGATTTGGGCTTTAAAATTAATCCGAATGCTTCCACCGAAATTCTTGGAATGGTTCGTATTAAAAATGCCTTTGGCGGATTTTGGGGGAGTGGTGTTACATTTGATGTTCGCCAATTATATGTAAAAGGGGTTGTTAAGAATGCTTTACGTTATCAAATTGGAAACATTGATTATAAATTAACGCCATACACGTTCTACAATCACAATGCCGATTTGTTGGTTCAATCAAGTTCTGTATTAAAGATAAAAGAAGAAGTTTTGAACTATGAATCGTTTTATAAGAACAATACCTGGCGGCAACAAGGTGCGGCAATTGATTTTGCATTTCAATTTCCGAAAGTGGTTGATGAAATCAAAGTAAATGCGTTCATCACCCGTTTAAACCCGAGTAATTTGGGAAATATCCTAGAACGCTTGTACGGTGGTGGAAATGTGATTTTTACGCAGAGCAAATACTTGACGCTTGGATTTAATCATGTAAGTATTTTCGATCTTAAGAATACAGCACTCAATGACAATGCTTATCGCAACAATGTTAGTTCAGTTAGCTATAAAGCAACACTCGACTTGAAAAAGAATATTTTTGGAATTAGTGGAGAATCTGGTATTTCATCAAGTGCTCTCAGTTTAGATACGTCAGGTGGATTAAAGGATTATTTCATCAATATTCAAGCGAATTTTCAAAATAAAAAATCTGGATTAAAAGTTCACCTTGGTTACATGGATAATGGTGCTGATTTCAGAAGTTTTGGTGCACAAAGCAAACGTGTTGATTTCAACCAACTGAATAACTTCTACGAACGTTATACCAATGATCAAATTATTCGTCCATTGTCAAATTATGACTTATACAATGATCCAACACTTTATTCTAATTCGATCACAACTGGAATCATGGCGTATAATCCTGCTGTAAATAATGTATTGCCTTATGGAATCGCTACCTTTAATCGTCGTGGTTTATTTGCTGGGTTGACAGTTTCAAATAAACAGAAAAGTGTAAAATTTGACGCGAATTATTATCGTTTAGGAGAAGTGCGAGGACAAGGAACAATAAAACTACGTTCGTTCAATTCGATCAATTCAACCGTAGAATTCAATTTCTCAAATATTTTTAATTGGAAAAAAGAACAAAAGTTGACAGCTGGATTTGCGTTTCAAGATACCAAAAGAACAAGTGATTTAGCATTCGAACAAATTGCTTTGAAATCCACTACTTTAAATTTAGGTTTAGAAATGGAATTGGTGGAAGATCTTTATTTATTAGCAAATAGTTATTATTTCAAAAGTAAAGGAAACGAATTAATGCCTGTTCGAAATTCTGAGGGTGAAATCATCAATTTTACACCTTTGAACATTAGCGGTGAAGAATTATGTTTAGCAGGAGGATTGAAATACAATTTCACTCCATCTATTTATCTTGCAGCAATTTATGAAAGCAATACGAATTCCTTCAGTTCAGTGAGTTCGTACCGTTACAATCAGTTTTATATTTACTACATCATGAAATTTTAAGTTATGAAAAAATATCTTTTTTTATTCGTTCTGGGATTAGGCCTTGTTGCATGCCGAAAAGATGAAGTGAATCAATTTGATGGCCCTTCGTTAGAAGATTTAAATGGTGCTTTTGTAATCATCAACAGTTTACAAGCGAGTCAAGATTCGGTAGATTTTGCCGCTGGCGAAAGTGTTTATTTCACCGCCGATTTATCCAAAACAAGTGCATGGAAAATTACAATTACAGGTCAAACGAGTGGAGCTGTGAAGGAAATCACTGGATTGAGTAGTTCGATTGATGTAAGTCAAAGTTTGTGGACAGGAAACACGACCAACTTACCAATCTTTAAAGCGGAAATGTGTAAGGTAGATTTAACATTTACAAATGAACCTGATACGATGACCGTTTATGTGAAGGTATTGGCTCCAAAAACAAATACTGGGTTTTTAATTTCCGATTTTGAAACAGGATTTAATGGTGGTTGGACATCATTCGTACAAGCTGGCGCGAACATGGATTTTCAAATTAAATCAGATGTTTCAGCCCCAGAAGGAAATTCCTATTACAACATGGCAGGAACGGTTGATTGGGATTGGTTAATTGGCTTGGTTAATTTTAACGCGAGTGCATACGGTGCTTCGACGTTTCCATTGTCATCTAATCCAAATAATGTCTATTTTAATGTTATGGTGTACGGTGAATCAGGACTGACAAACAGTCTCGTATTGTTTCAATTTGAAGAGGATGAAAATGGTGACGGAGCGTTTACCAGTGCTTCAGAAGACATGTACTCTTTGCAAGTCACAGTTGATTGGGTTGGTTGGAAAATGGTAAGCATTAAATACAGCGATATTCCTTGTTTAGTGAATGGATCCCCTGCAGCACCTGCTGGCGAAGGAACTCATCAATCGGATAAAATCAAAACAATCAATATGCTTCATTTAGCAAATCCAGTTTCAGGTTTCGCCAAAGCCAAATTGGATTACATGATTTTCACTGAAAATGCACCTTTGAATCCTTAAGTCATGAAATTGATTGTTGCCTATTTTCTTTTAATTTCGACGTTTTCCATTGGTCAGGATAGCATAATGAAGCTTGTTAAACTGAATGAGATTTCGGTTTTGTCGAAACGCAAAATAATCAAACCACTCTCCCTTTATGACGAAGAGGTTTCACAACGCTATTCCATCAAAGGGTTCGATCAATTACTGATTTTTGACAATGCTTTTAGCGAAGAAATTTGGTCAACGAATAATCATAATTGTATTTCTCTTTCACTGAAAAGCGATGTGAAAGATACGTTTCTACTGGTGAAATGGAACAAAGATCAAGATGGATGTGATTGGGTCGGAATGGGCTACGGCTGGGACATGTGGACAGGTAAAGATATGGCAGCTGTTCGAGACACATTGGCGATACAACTAATGGTTCGTTCTACAAGTAAACCATTTACAAATATACCTTGGGCATTTGGTTTTGAAGATTATTCAGGAAATCAAACTTGGTTGGGCTACAACAAGTCATTTTTGTTAGCAAAAGAAATTGGAACTGATTGGACAAAAGTGGAAATTCCTATGTCGCTTTTTCCATTCGAAGAGAATGATTTTGATTTGTTCAATGTAAAACAATTAATTATACAGTTATTTTCTGAAGGTACGATTGAAATCAACTCGATTCAACTTGTTCCTTTTTCTCGAAAACTGAAAGAGGAAATGATTGTTACACCGAGCAAAACGAATATTCAAATAGATGGAGAATTCTCTGATTGGAAAACTTCAGAATTCACTGAAATTGTTGGTGGGCATCAAATGGCACTGCATTATACTTCAGATGTTTTATACATTGGTGTACATGTAAAAGATTCTTCGGCCCTACAAAATATTAATAAAGGAGCTGATTTATGGAAAGGGGATGCTGTTGAAATTGCTTTTGCAACAAACACTGAAGCAGATGAAAAAAGAAACTATTATTTACTGAGTGATCAGCATATTGGTATTAATTGTGGGGCTGAAACGTATGCGTGGGATTTCAAACGAAATAAAGCGTTAAATTCAGTCAACTATAAGTTAAAAGCTGAAGAAAATGGTTATTTCTTAGAACTAGCGCTTCCTGTTAAAGAAATCTATTCGAAAACCTTGTTAAGTGGAACATCATTAGGATTTGAATTAGCCGTTGATCTTGGTTCGGAAGCAAATGTAAGAAAGCAACAAGACCGATGGAACAGTACTTCAGCGGAGGGGTTTCATTTATCACCAAGTAAATGGGGGAGAATTCGACTCAAATAGGAAACTAATTTTTATGCATAAAAAAATGGCCAAAAGTACTTTTGGCCATTTTTTGTATTGAGGGATTAATTTTTTGAAAATGAAATGCGTTTTGTTGTTCCATCATCATTCTTAATCTCAAGAATATACATACCAATTGTCAAATAAGATACGTCAATAGAATTTTCGCCTTTAATTTTGCTTTCAGCCAATTTCTCGCCGTTTAAACTATAAATCGTGTAATTCAACGATGACATCCCATTGATTCCTTCTAGCGTTATAATATCATTAGTAGGATTTGGGTAAACATACAAATTACCTGCTGAAAGCTCATTTATTGTCAATTCAGATTGATCCTTGTAAACACGAACATAATCTACAACAAAATCTGCAGGAAAAACAGTTGTTCCGTCAGGGTAACCAGGCCAATTACCACCAACGGCTAAATTCAAAATTAAATAGAACTTTTTATGAAATTCTTCCGTACCATTTGTCCCATTGGTAATATTTAGTAGGTAATACAATTGATCATCCATGTACCACTTGATGTAAGTAGAATCCCAAGTGATAGAATAAGTATGAAATACCGTTGGATCTGTATTAATAATTCCACCTAAATATTGATGACCAACATTCTCCCAGTGGGCAGTGCCGTGTATTTTTGTTTCACTATTGATGTGTTCCATTACATCGATTTCACCGCAAGCAGGCCAACTAACCGTGTCAATATTTGAACCCAACATCCAGAAGGCAGGCCAAAGTCCCTTCCCCATTGGACATTTCATTCGGCCTTCAATTTTTCCGTATTGAATATCAAAAAGATTTTTTGATATAATCTTTGCGGATGTATATTCATTCGTGCCGAATTGTTCAGCTTTTGCTCTAAATGTTGCTTCACCATTCGCAATTGTCAGGTTAGAATTCCCAACTGTGTAATATTGAGCTTCGTTGTTCCCCCAACCATTGCCTCCAACATCGATTACCCATTTCGCATTGTCCAAGGTTGAATTATCAAACTCGTCGTTCCAAATCATGACCCATTGAGCTGAAGTTTGAAAACTAATGAGTAAAACTGTAACTATTATTCCTAGTGCGTTCATTTTTTTTGGAGTAAAAAAAAGGAGGGCAATAGCCCTCCTTAAAGGTAATTAATTAAGAATTAATTTTTCACTATACGTGCTGTCTGAACACCATTAGCTCCGTGAACATTAACGGTATACAAACCAGCCTCTAATGATATTACATCAAGCTGAACAACAAAATTATTTGCTTCAGTTGAAAGAACTAATTCACCCACTAATGAATAAACTTCAATTTTTTCAATTGCTTTTGTACTTGTTAATGTAATCATTCCATTCGTTGGGTTTGGATAGATTGATACATCCATTAAACTGAATTCTTCAACCCCCAATGCACAAGGACTACAACGATCATACGTGTTAGAAATTGCACCTTGACCAATGATCCATTGACGATTTGCATAAGTGGAATAATCCGTAATTGGTGCACATCCACCACCATTAGCCATTTCAGAGATTAAATTCTCCATAACACCATCTTTTACTAATAAATACTCCAATGTATCTGTTGGTGCTGGTGAAATTGTGAATGTCCATGTTCCGTCACCATTGTCAACTGCCTGAGGACCAAATGCTGGATTCCATTGCCATATTGGACCTGTTAAGTTTACTTGTGTAGCAGAATCACATACTTCGGTTGTAATTACTAAATCTGGGTAATCACATGGTACACAACGATCATAATTAATCGAAACGTCCCCTGATCCAACTACCCATTTTCTATTTGCATAACTAAAATAATCTGTAACCGGTGCACAAGTTCCTCCGTTTTGCATATCAGAAATTAAATTCTCTTGAACTCCATCTACAATTACTAGATATTCCATATCGGTAGTTGGTGCTGGATTTAAATAAAATGTATAGGTTCCATTTGGATTTAAACTAGCAATTGGTCCCGCATTCGGATCCCAACCCCAAAACGGACCTGTCATTCTTACTGAAGTAGGAGCTGTAGCTGAACAAACGTCAACATTAATTAACAAGTTATTACAAGCTGTACACTGACCGTAAGTATTTGAAATAGTTAAAGGGTCGGTTGTCAACCATTTACGATTAGCATAGCTGAAATAGTCTGTAACCGGCGCACAAGTTCCACCGTTCTGCATTGCCGAAATTAAATTCTCTTGAACACCATCAACGACCAATAAATATTCCATATCTGCAGTTGGAGCTGGTGACAACGTAAATGTCCAAGTGCCATTTCCATTATTTACTGCAACAGGCCCTCCTGCTGGGTTCCAGCCCCACCAAGGTCCCGTAAGTCTAACTTCGTTTGCAGAATTACAAACTTCAGTTGTAATAATTAAATCTTGTGCGAAAGAACTTCCAAAAGCACAACATCCAATTATAAGAAGCAAAGCGCTTTTTAAATTGTGTAATCTTCTAAGAATCATAGTTTTTAATTTAAAGTTTTAAATTGTGAAGCTAATATAAATTAAATTATTGTATAAAATACAATAAGGTAAAATATTTCTATAAAACAATCAACACTTTAAATTGTTCATCACATTCTGAATTGATAGATTCCTTTCTTCAGTTGTTCTATATACATTGCTTCATCAAAGGAAAATAATTTTGCGGGTCTATGCTTAACATTTTGCTGTTTCTCGTCGTGCGCAATTAAAGGAATGTATTTTATTTTTTTTCGGAAGTTTGCCTTGTCCATTTCTTGTTCAAATGCAAATTCATAAAGTTGTTGAAATTCGTTCAGTGTAAAACGAACTGGTAAAAGGTCGAAACAAATAGGCTCAAACGTAAGTTTTTGTTTTAGTAATTCGTAGGTTGAGTTCACAATTAAATTATGATCAAAAGCCAAATTTGGTACTTCATTAATAGGAACCCAAAGTACTTCTTCTGCCCATGACGATGCTTCCGCTTTGAATTCATCAATTCGGATTAATGCAAAATAGGCATTTGTTATTACGCGTCCTTGTGGGTGTCTGCTCGGGTTACCAAACGTTTGTGCTTGGTGTAATTCTATGTTCTTTAATCGCGTTAAATCAAACAAAATACGTTCTGCCGCATTTGGTAAATCTTCATCTGGATAAACCAAATCTCCTGGTATTGCCCAATAATTTTCATAGGGTTCAATAGAACGCTTAATTAACAAAACATGAATTTTTCCATTCTGATAACCAAATATGACACAGTCAAGTGAAAATGAATAGGTAAAGAAATTTTTTAAGTCACTATTTTGCATGCTTGTAGCGTTTATTTTAATTCAAATGTGGTTTCTAAACTGCCAATTTCAATTGAAAAAGTACCTGGTTCTAAAATCCATTTTCCGTTATGGTCTGCAAACATAAGATCTTCTTTTGAAATGGTGAAATCGACACGTTTTGATTCATTAGGTTCCAATGTAATTTTTTCAAATCCTTTCAATCGTTTTCCAGCTGGAACCAAAGAACTTACCTTGTCGGATACGTACATTTGAACAACTTCTTGACCTTTTAATTCACCTGTATTTTTCACATTAAGAGAAATGTGCAATTGGTCGTTATCAGAAATAGAGGTTTTATTCACTTTTAAATCCGAATATTCAAAATTTGTATAGCTCAGTCCAAAACCAAACTCCCATTCAGGATCAAATGCTTTGAAATCATTGTTTTTTGACCTGTCGACACTTTTTGGATGATCATAAAACTCAATTACACCGTCATATTTTGGATAGGTATAAGGTAATTTTCCTGAAGGATTTGCATCTCCAAATAGAATGTTGGCAAGTACCGTTCCACCAAAATCACCAGGAAGATAACATTGCACAATCGCCGAAGCTGAATCAACAATAGAATGAATGATACGCGGGCGTGCTTCAGTCAATACAAGAATTACTGGTTTATTCGTTGAGTATGCAATTTTTGCTAACTCAAGTTGCGCTGCAGATAAATTCAATGAGCGAATATCTCCTGGTTTTTCTGTTTGTGGTAATTCTCCCAAACATAAAACAATGACATCACATAGGTTTGCTTTTTCTCTGAAATCCGACACATCGGTCAAGCGAGATTCTTCATATCCATTCTCAAAGTAGAGTTCCGCACCTTGTGAATAAAGACAGTTTTCTTTTCCGACTTTTTGTTCAATTGCAGAATAAATTGTTGCTTTATTTTTAGTGTTATAACTTGAATCGTATCCCTGCCATGTATGAGTCCATGCGCCATTTAAATAAATCAAGTTATTGGCTGTGGGCCCAGCAACGAGTAGTTTCTTAGATTTTGACAAAGGCAACAATTGGTTTTCATTTTTCAACAATGTGATTGATTCTTCAGCACTTTTTAAAGCGGCTAGTTTGAATTCACTTGATCCAAACAGGGTATAGCTTTTTGCTTGATTCATATCTTTATCGAATAGCCCAAGACTCAACTTTACACGCAAGATTCGGCGAACGGCATCGTTCAAACGCTCTTGAGATATTCGCCCTGATTGAACAGCTTTCAACATTAAATCGCAATAGTTTTTATAATTTGGACTTGTAGGAACCATACTCATATCTACACCAGCATTGAATGCCATTACAACAGCATCTTCTGCATTTTCGGCAACTGAATGAACAGTTTCGAGCATAATAAAATCTTCCCAATCTGAAACCGTAAATCCATTGAATCCCCAATCGCCTTTTAACACCTCTGTCAATAAATGATAATTCGTATGACCTGGTATACCATTAACATCACCGCTATTAATCATTAAAGTCATCGCTCCAGCTTCAACTGCTTCTTTAAAAGGAGGGAGAAAAAGTTCTTGCAAATATTTTTCCGGAATCCATGCAGGGGTACGATCTCTTCCTGAAAGTGGCTGACTATAACCTGCAAAATGTTTTAAACAGGCCGCACCATGGTATTCGTCAATAGTTCCCTCACCTTGATAGCCCAAAATTATTTCTTTACCCATTGAGGCAGCTAAAAAAGGGTCTTCACCCAATGTTTCAAAATATCTAGACCAAAGTGGTTGACGTGCCACATCTAGCACGGGTGAGAAATTCCAAGGAATACCAGACGCTTTCATTTCATAAGCTGTGATTTCAGCAAATTTTCTAGCAAATTCGCGATTCCAAGTTGCTGCAAGTCCTATTTCTTGCGGAAACAATGTACTTCCAATTGTATAGTTCATTCCATGAATTGCATCAATTCCGTATAGAATTGGAATTGAATTTTTCATTTTCTTTGATGTTGAATGGATTTCAGATAAAATATACTCCCATTCTTTTAAAGTCAAGGTGTGCGAACTAACATTTAAAACAGACCCTATTTTGAATTTTTCAAGTGCTTCATTCAATTTTTTAGGGTCAATTTTATGAGGGTAAATAACTGAACCTTTTTCATCAACTTGAAGAATCGCATCCAAGGTGATCTGGCACGTTTGACCGATCTTCTCTTCAATAGAAAGTTTGCTTAAAATAGATGTAATCTGATCTTCAATTTTAGAGTCAAGAGACGAATTAAAACCTTGAGCGTACAAACTGTTCTGCGAGACAAAGAATAAACTATAAACGCAACTAACTAGCAAAAAGAATAGCTTTTTCATTTTTCTAAGAGTAAAATATGGGGAAAGTTAATCATATATTGTCATTTGTACAATATCTAATCCAAAAATGAAAAAAGTCTGACAAACTTTCATCTGTCAGACTTTTTATTCCGTGGTCCCACCTGGGCTCGAACCAGGGACCACCTGATTATGAGTCAGGTGCTCTAACCAACTGAGCTATAGGACCAGAGCAAGCGCAGCTTGCGATTATTTCAAACGTTAGTGCAGAAACCTATGCGCAGCTTGCGATTATTTCAAACGTTAGTGCAGAAACCATCTACAATGATCGTGACAGTTTCGACTACTA
This sequence comes from Bacteroidota bacterium, assembly GCA_039804825.1. Taxonomy (GTDB): domain Bacteria; phylum Bacteroidota; class Bacteroidia; order Flavobacteriales_D; family Crocinitomicaceae; genus M0103. The sequence continues at coordinate 8,318 of JBDLVK010000069.1, read as the reverse complement.
ATTCATTCGAAAAATCCACCACGCAAATCAGCAAAACACTATATTTTGACGACTTTTATACAATTCTCGTTCGAATTGGGTTGCAAATGTAAGTTAATCAGTTGAATTTTCAAATCTTGAATTAAAATTAGTTTACTATAATTTTTTCAATTGTTGAATTGTTGATTTTTAAATAATAGATCCCTTTTGCAAGGAATGAACTATCAATGGACTTGATAGATGAGTTTATCGAAGATTCTTGGTACATCGATTGACCACTTAGAGTTAAGATATCAATTGTTTCAATTACGTCTTTGTCCGATTGAATGTATATAACACCAGAAGAAGGATTTGGCGAAATGCGATAGTTTACTGCAGCAAGTGTTGGAATACTTAATGGATTCAATCGAATTGAAGATGCTCCAACACAATTTGTATTGTTTCGGAATAAAATAAATTGCTGACCATCTTCAAACGTCTCGATGCACGAACTTTCAACTAATCCTGTTGATAGTGAAACACCAATGTATTTTTCTCCATCATTAAAATAATACATCATCGTTGATGGATCGATTGCACCACCAGAATTCATAACATACGCATTTGTGCAATCTATGGGATTAGCTCCAACAACACTAACTTGACCAGTAGTAGGATCAACAGTCCCTAAGAAAAGTTTGGTAGAATCAAATTGGTTGATAAAATTTCCGGGACTAAACGGATCTGGAACAAGCGTCGTATATTCTCTGGTTGCCAAACCATAAATTGTATTATTTACACAACTATATGCAAAATTGCCAAATTGAGTGAAATTGGGTGGGAAATTGATTGTATTATTACTGTAAATAGAACCATTGTATAAATCAATTCCTACCATTGCAGAATCGTTTGCAAAATAATATACCATCTGATATGGATCGATTGTCGCACCTGCCATTAAGATTGATTGACTAATTGAATTCGTTGATATTTCTGTTACAACACCAGAATATGGATTTACGCTAGCAAAATAATTTCCGAAATCACCTGCACTATTTTGGCGTGTTGACAAACCATAAATCGTCGTATCAGATTGATTAAAAATGAAATTGTTAAAATAAACAGGATCGGATGGTTGCACAAGTGGATTTATTAAATCTACAGAAGAAAGTACAGTACCGTCTGTTAAACTTAATTGATGCATTTTTGATGCACCAATGAAAATAAACAAACTTTCCGCTGTATTAATGGTTGTTCCCGTCATGTTAATTGATTCATCTTTGAGATAATCATCTCCTACATTTTCAACATAACAAGTAGCAGAATTCGATTTTGCTAAACGAACTAAAGTAGAATCATTTATTTCGTAAAAAATGGCTGAATCAAGTGGGTTATAAATCGTTGTATTATATACTTGATAAACCAAACCGTAGTTTTCGGATTGAGCCCAGCCAGTGGAAACAACAAATGATAAAATAAAAACTATATAAATTTTCATTACCTTAATTTTTCCTCAATAACAACTCAACTGAACGATTGTTCATTTAGTTCTTATTTGTAGCAAGTCTTAACCTAAACACCAACATTGTTAAAACACCAAACAAAACAGCAGCAAACACTAAGTGACTCGTCTGCACCAATCCTGGCATATTCGCATAAGCTAACAACACACCTGAAATCAATTCTAAAGCCAAGATTACATAAGCTGTTCTAACAATGGTCAATTTTGACGTTTTTTCATTTTTCCAAATCATATATGTCATTAATACTAAAACCAACCACGAAAAACTTCTATGAATTAAAAATGCCCAGCCCAAATGTTCGGTCCAAGCTTCTCGACCATAACCTGCTTTTGTCAATTCATCAATGAACTCACGCACTTGCGTCCCCAAAAACATTTGATAGAAGGTAATTCCTAAAACAATGATTGCAAGCCATTTCATCGTTTTATTCAACTCAATTTTCTTTTGTTGAACCGGACTGATTTCCCGAATGACATACAACTGAATCCCGATAATTACCAACGCTAAGAACATATGGATGGTAATTGTCCAAGGAACCAAGTTCGATGCCACAACGATTGAACCAAACCATGCTTCTAAAAACATGAGTACTAGATTTAACATGGTAATCAATACCAATTTTCGCTTACGGTACTTAATCAATATCCAAATAAACATGGCTAACATGAAATTTCCTGCCAAAAAACCAACAAGTCGATTCCCATATTCTGTCCATGTTCTTTTCCAATTGAAAGGTTCTTCCACACGCAATGTTGGATCATTCATGATTTGATCTGCCGTCGCTTTTAAACCAATTTTAGATAAAAACTTTGCGAATTTCTCAATTTTCTTTGCGCGTTTTTCCGAATAAACCTCTTTGTAATTTGAAGGTAATTCACTGACATCAGTTGGTGGAACCCATTGTCCAAAACACTTTGGCCAATCTGGACATCCCATTCCACTTCCGGTGATTCGAACAAAACTTCCAGCTACAACAACTAGATAAATCAGGACAAGCGTGACCCAATTAAAACGTACGAAGGATTTTGAATAATTCATGTGGTAAAATTACTGAATTGGTCAAAGCTTCGTTCAAAAACAACTAATTAAATGCACTATTTTTTTGCATATATCTTGCTAAAATAATATATTTATGCAAAATTGGAATAGTTAAGTATATGCGCATAGAAAATTGTCCCAAATGTCACAGCCCAAAAATCATTAAAAGTGGGATTGTTAACCAAAGGCAACGCTACACATGTAAAGCGTGTAATTACAATTTTACGGTCGATAAAATCGGAAAGAAAATTGATGATTACTACATTACTAAAGCGCTACAACTTTATTTGGAAGGCCTAAGCTACCGTGAAATTGAGCGAATTTTGGGTGTTTCGCACGTCACCGTTTCTAATTGGGTTCGCCACTACAAAGTAAAACGACTTAACGATAATTACCATCATCCTACTTACCGCATCATTACTCACTCAGAGTTGATCGAATTCCTGAAAGACAAGGATAAACTTGCTGGAGCAGGAATGATTATCACTGAGCTTGGCGACAAATTCATGCTCATAAAATGGGAACGTTTTAAAGATTAACTATACTTTTTTACACAATTATATAGTTGTTTTTTTTCTTTGCTCACAATTCTAGAATATTGGCTTGTGAATCAACACATTTGGTTCAATGATAAACGAGCTAATAAATTATAAACTATTATTACACATGAGCGAAAAATCAACTAAAGGTATTTGGAAGGTCATTTCAGCTTCTTCAGTAGGAACACTGATTGAATGGTATGACTTTTACATTTTTGGTAGTTTGGCGGTAGTCATCTCTACTAAGTTCTTCCCTGCTGACAATCCTGTCGCAGCATTTTTATCAACTCTTGCAACATTTGCTGCTGGTTTCGTGGTACGACCATTTGGAGCTTTGTTCTTTGGACGATTAGGCGACTTAATTGGTCGAAAATACACCTTCATGGTAACACTTCTTTTAATGGGTGGTGCAACCTTTTTAATTGGTTGTATTCCAAGTTATGAGTCAATTGGTTATTTAGCACCGATTTTAGTATTGCTACTTCGCTTATTACAAGGTTTAGCACTTGGTGGAGAATACGGTGGTGCAGCAACCTACGTAGCAGAACACGCGCCTTCAAATCAACGCGGTTATTGGACTTCTTGGATTCAAACAACAGCAACAGTTGGTTTATTTGTTTCCTTGATGGTGATTTTGATTACGAAAACAATGTTGACAAAAGAATCATTCGATAGCTGGGGATGGCGTGTTCCTTTCTGGGTTTCAATTTTGATGGTTCTTGTTTCTTACTTGATTCGTAAGAAAATGCATGAATCTCCTGTCTTCCAAAAAGCGAAAGACGAAGGAAAAGTGAGTAAAAATCCATTGAAAGAAAGTTTCGGAAATCGTTACAATTTCAAATATGTCTTGTTGGCATTGTTCGGAGTTGCAATGGGACAAGGTGTAGTTTGGTACACAGGACAATTCTACGCCATGAGTTTCTTAAAAACGGTTATGGGAATTGATTCCAATCAAGTGGATACATTACTCGGAATTGCCTTACTCATCGGAACACCATTCTTCGTTGTATTTGGGTGGTTGAGTGATAAAATTGGACGTAAAAAAATCATGTTGGCAGGTATGCTTTTCGCGATTGTTTTGTATCGACCAATCTACAAATCGATGTACGAAACAACGAATGTCAAGAACAAGATCGAACTCACAGAAAAAACGACGCTTGCAATTAGCGAAGTAAAAGCAAAAAGTGGTGATGGAATTGATTCTGTTTATGTTACAAATAAAGTATACGCAGACGGGACAAAATTCACCGAAGAAAAAACAGTTCACTTAACAAAAGAAAAAGTTCGAATCATTGGAGCTGATAAAAAAGAAAAAATAGACACGAAGAAAACAGTGTTGGCTAACAGTTCAGATCGCTTTTGGTTAGGCTTAATGGTGTTGATTCAAGTATTGTTCGTAACAATGGTTTACGGTCCAATCGCTGCCTTCTTGGTTGAGTTATTCCCAGTACAAATTCGCTACACATCCATGTCATTACCTTATCACATTGGAAACGGAATTTTCGGTGGATTACTTCCTGCAATTGCAACCTATTTGGTGACACAATCCAAAGACAATGGTGATGCGGAATTTTATTTGAGCGGTTTATGGTATCCAATCATCATTGCAGGAATCAGTTTCATCATCGGATTGATTTACATCAACGAAAAGAAACACCGTTACCAAGATTAATTTGATACTCACAGAAAAAACTTATAACATGAAACAAGTAAGACGCCTTTTAGGCATAATTTGGATGGCATTGGCTGTATTAGCTGCCTACTTTTGTATCGTTGAATTTGGACTTCCAAAATTCAGTACAGGCAAACAAGACGATTTAGTGTTTGGGATTATTATCCTGTTCATTTTAACACCATTGATCGTATTTGGACTAGCAATTTTCGGATACTATTCCGTGATTGGCGAATACGATGAATAACCTAAGTTAACAATTCAATTAAGGAGCCTTTCGAGGCTCCTTTTTTTATGCTTTCCAATTTCTTTTTTGGCTGCGATTTCTGTCTACAGCTTCTCGTGCTACACATGTATTTTGCCTTCAATAGCTTGCTCAAATCGAGACAAGCTTTTCTGGTATTCAAAACACATCGCTTGCAGCTATCCACCTCCGTCAGCGCAGAAGATTTCATTGAACCATTTCAATTACGTGCTTCGAAGAATGAATTTCATTGGAAATGTGAGTCGTTTTCAGAAAATTGAACCACAAAAAAACGCCCACTCCGAAGAATGGGCGTTCCTTTGATAATTGTAATTACTTACAAAGCATTTTCTACAATTTCATCCACAACTAATGGATCCAACAAAGTTGAAGTGTCACCAAGATTTGAAACATCACCTTCAGCCACTTTTCGCAAAATACGGCGCATAATTTTTCCTGAACGCGTTTTCGGTAAACCTGACACAAACTGAATTTTTTCAGGCAAGGCAATCTTTCCAATTTCAGCAACAACCGTTTCCACGATTTCACCTTTCGCCATATCTTGATCTTCAACATTAGAATCCAATACAACAAACGCATAAATGGATTGTCCTTTCACAGGATGCGGATAACCCACAACCGCCGATTCTATGACATGACCGTTCGTGTTAATCGCATTTTCAATTTCCGCTGTTCCAAATCGATGTCCTGAAACATTGATTACATCATCAATTCGTCCAATGATGCGATACATTCCGTTTTCATCACGTTTCGCGCCGTCACCAGTGAAATAATATCCTTTATAATGTGAGAAATAATTAATTCTGCAACGCTCATGATCACCGTAAGTTGTGCGAATCATTGAAGGCCATGGCGCTTTTACACACAAATATCCTTCAACATTTGCCTCTTGAATTTCGTTTCCTTCTTGATCCAACAATACGGGTTGAATTCCCGGCATTGGATAACCTGCATACGTTGGTTTCATCGGTGATAAATTTCCAATTCCAGAAATCATAATTCCACCTGTTTCCGTTTGCCACCAGTTATCAGTTACTGGACAACGCTCTTTTCCAACGTGCAAATAATACCATTTCCAAGCTTCCTCATTGATTGGTTCACCAACTGTTCCAAGTACTTTCAACGAATCCAAACTGTACGATAAAACGTGATCTTCACCATACGCCATCAAGGAACGAATTGCTGTTGGAGCTGTTAAGAATTGGTTCACACCATGTTTATCAATTACTTGCCAAAAACGTCCTGGATCTGGATAAGTCGGAATACCTTCAAACATAACTGTCGTTGCGCCCGATAACAATGGACCATAAACTATGTATGAATGTCCTGTAATCCAACCTATATCAGCCGTACACCAATAAACATCCGATTCTTGATATTGATATACATTTTGGAACGAATATGCTGTATAAACCATGTAGCCGCCGCATGTATGCACAACACCTTTTGGTTTTCCTGTCGAACCAGATGTGTACAAAATGAATAACATATCTTCTGCATCCATTTGTTCAGCTGGACATGATTTTGACTGACCCGAAATTGCATCATGCCACCAATAATCGCGATTTTCAGCCATTGTTGGCATCCATCCCAAACAATCAAATACGATTACAGATTCAACGGAAGTACAATGTTCCAAAGCCTCATCAATCACACGTTTTAATGGAATTTGTTTCGCTCCACGGTTCAATCCGTCAGCAGTAATCACCATTTTCGCTTCTGCATCATTTACACGATCAGCTACAGCAGTCGCAGAAAATCCAGCAAAAATCACAGAGTGAATCGCTCCAATACGTGCACATGCCAAAACAGCTATTGTAAGTTCTGGAATCATTGGCATGTAAATACAAACTCGATCACCTTTCTTGATACCTTTTGCTTTTAATGCATTTGCAAACTGACAAACTTGTTCGTATAACTCACGATAAGTGTAACGCACAAAACGCTGTTTCGGATCATTTGGTTCCCAGATCAAGGCTAATTTATTTCCTCTTTTCTCTAAATGGCGATCCAATGCATTCTCAGTAATGTTCAGTTTCGCTCCTTTGAACCACTCAACTTTTGGCTCGTCAAAATTCCATTCTAAAACCGTATCCCATTTTTTCTGCCACACAAATTCATTGGCAATATCTTCCCAAAATCCTTCTGGATCTGATACACTTTTCGCGTATTTCTCTTGATATTCTTCAAAAGATTTGATTTGTAAATTGTTGTTCATAATTCTTATAATTAAAGTTTATTGGTTCAATAGATTTATTATTTCTTGCATGATTTGTTTCGTGCTAAAAGGCTTTGTGACATATTGATCTGCACCCATCGCTAATCCTTTTTCAATATCCTCTTGACGTGATTTCGCAGAAAGGAAAATGATTTTCGTATGCGTTAAACTAGTGTTCGACTTAATCTGTTTGCACACTTCATATCCGTCAATATCTGGCATCATAATATCAAGTACCACAAGATTTGGTTTCTCTTTCTCCGCTATCGCCAATGCCTCACTACCATTTCTGGCAATGAATGGAGTATATCCTTTTTTCCTTACTAAGTAATCCAAGGACAATACAATGTTTGGCTCATCATCCACAATCAATATTTTAATTCCTTCCATGGTTGTTAAATAAAATTCTTCGGTTTTGGTAAACTAAATGTAAAAATGGAACCCTTGGTTTCACCAGAGCGAACACCAATTCTTCCTTCATGTAATTGTATAATTTTTTTCGAAATCGCTAAGCCTAATCCACTTCCTTTCGGTTTGCGCATCGTTTGATTTTTTGCTTGAAAAAACTTCTCAAAAATGATCTCCTGCATATCTTCTTTTACGCCGGGACCATTATCTGAAATTTCGATTATTACATCAGAAGTTGTTTGACGCGCAACAATTGAAACTTTTCCATTTCCTTTTTCGCAATATTTTGCTGCATTGGATAAAATATTCAAGAAAACTTGAACAATGCGATCATAATCAATTTCCATCTCTGGAATCGTCTCATCGATTTCTGTAGAAACTTCGATTTGCTCTTGTTGAAAAACACCGTCCAAGGACTTCAAACAATCGGCAATCAATTGTTTGATATCAACGCGCTCAATAACCAACTGATGTTTCCCAGATTCGAAATTTTCCAAATCCAATACCTGTGAAATGAGACGTGTCATTCGGTTTGTTTCTTTTAATATTGTTTGAAGGAATTCCTTTTTTACCTCCTCAGGCATATCGTCGTCTTCGTCTTCCAACAATTCACTCAATGCTTTAATACTTGTCAAAGGCGTGCGCATTTCATGTGTAACAGTGTACAAGAACTCATCTTTCAATAAGTCCGTTTCCT
>JBDLVK010000068.1:0-31807 GCA_039804825.1 Bacteroidota bacterium | reverse complement strand
TATTACTGGTACAAATAATTTGTCACCTTAGTCCATTTGGAAAATATGCTTAACAAATTTAAACTTATCTTATAGTTGTGCAAGATAATGGGGAAGTTTACCAAATCAAATTACATAATAGTCTTTCAGATAATAAATGATTAGAGAAATTAAACTAGAAAATTCACATATAATTATTAAATTAGTATATTAACAATTATTCTACTATTATGACTGATAATAAAAAGAAAGTTGGTTCGCCTGACAATAAGCGAATTGATGTAAATGACCCAAATGAATTGAGAAATTGGGCAAATTCTTTAAATACGACACAGAAAGCAGTTAAAGAAGCTGTAGCCAAAGTTGGTACAAGTTCAGCTGCGGTTAAGAAGAAACTCGGCAAATAGAAAATGAACGTCTTTCTCGATTCTTGCGTTTTACATAAAGATTACTTTTTTGAAGGTATTGAACACAAGTCATCACAACGTATTCTTGATTATAACAGAAAAGGAATCATTAAAATATATATGTCCGATATTGTGAGACTTGAATTGAGAACACAATTCGAAAAAGAACTGCAAGATAGAAATTTATCAATCTCTAAAATTAATAAGAATGCTGAGCGCTTGAAAATCAGAATTCAATTTCCAATAGTTGATATCGAAAAACAACTTAAAGTTTTTGATGCATTTTACAAGGACCTTCAGTACGAAAAACACTTTTTCCTTTTACCAACAAAAAATGATTTTCTCCCCGACATTGTTGATATGGCAATCAACAAAAGAAAGCCATTCACAGAAAATAAATCCGAATTAAAGGATGCTTTAATATGGAAGACTTATTCAAGCTATGTTGAAGAGAATAAATTATCGGACTGTGTATTCTTAACAAATAACACCTCTGATTTTTGTGGTAAGGATAAGTCTAAAGTTCATCATGATCTTCTAAAAGATACCGAGCGTTTTCGTGTTGTGAATTCAACGTTTGATTTTATCAAACAATTTGGTCCAGAACTGGAAACGCCGGAAAGGAAAATCACCGCATTTATCGATATAACTAAGATCGATAATATGTTTGTTTTGAATCGAATTGAGGATTTTTTCTTAGCGGAAATTAAATCTAAAATTGAACGAAAAATAGAACGTATGGAGCCTTCTAATGTATTTAACGACATACGGATGGGTGGTTTTGTCTCGGGGGATTATTCTGAAATCATTGATTGCAATGATGTAGAAGTTGAGATAATTGGATCAATTGCATCTGTGTATTCTATCCTTTTCGTAGCCTACGACTGTGAAGTATACGAGTATAACGCTGCAAGGGATTCTGGCGAAGATCATTTCAATTATATTGGAGATGCAAGTCTAGTTTTTGCAATGACCATTAGTTTTGATATTGATTCCGAAGGGGTCAGTAGTAATTTAGAAATACTTGATCTAGATCTTCATGAAGTTTGTTAAAGTATATCATTTATTAAATTTTTCTCTTTTTGTAAAATATTTTCACCAAAATTTTATTAATTAATTTGATTCAAAAGAATATGAGCGATAATAAAATACTAAATCTTTATCCAATTGATTACCCTTTTGAAACGTTGGTTGACAGGGTTGAAAAAAAGAAATTAATACTTGATCCCGATTTTCAAAGAAAATATAAATGGGACAAGGACGGAAATGAAAGAGCTTCAAAGTTTATAGAAAGTTGTTTAATGAGAATTCCTTTGCCCGCATGTTATTTTGCTGAAAAAGAAGATAATTCTCAAGAAGTGATTGACGGAGTTCAAAGAATAACAACAATAGTAAATTTTTTTAAGGATTCCTTTGCCCTAGAAGGACTTTCCATCTTTACTGAATTGGAAGGTAAAAAGTTCAGTGAACTCGGTGAATTAAAATCTGAGCTTGAAACCACGACCATAAGATGCATTATTTTAAGAAAAGATAATAGAAAAGAGTTAATTAATGAAATTTTTGCACGCCTAAATCAAGGAGCTGTTGAATTAACTCCTCAAGAAATTAGACATGCTGTATATCCCGGAATATTTGATGAGTTATTAAGTGAATTATCTGAAATTGAATTAATCAAAAACTTTAAACAAGGAGAAGGTAGTGTTAATAAAGATGGAAGAGAAAGTGAGGAAATTATTTTACGTTTCTTTGCACTAAACAATGACTTAGAAGATTATGATAATAAACTTACCAAATATTTAGATAAGTATATGAAATCTTGTTCATCTTTAGTTGATCAAGAAATTGGAGAATTGAGGGAACTTTTTGTAAACACTCTTAATAAATGTACTAATGTTTTTGGAGAATCTGTTTTTCGTAATCCAAATAAGCAGCAACCAAGACAAAGTATAGCATTATATGATTTGTTAATGTGGTCTTTTGTAAAAGAAGACACTTCTTTCTTGGAGATTAAAAAGGATGAAATTAATATTGCTTATAAAGAACTTTGCGATAATGAAATTTTTGTAAAATCAATGTCTGGAGGTTTACAACAAAAATCATCTATTCTTACAAGAAGAACCCTTTGGTCTGAAAAACTAAATTCTCTCAGATAAAATGAAAAACGAAAGTATAGTTTTTGATTCATATAAGATATTATTAAATCAGTTACTGATTTTGAATAGAGAAACTGAAAACAAAGTTATTCAGGATTCTCCTGATGTTTTCATTTGCGAAAATATCAATTTCTTTACTAAATCTTTTATGATTACTTTATGTGCATATTTAGAGAGCTTTCTCAAAGATATTACAATGGTCGTTGTTGATGACGCAAATGAAAAACTGAACAACACAAAGGTTGCCTACAACTTAGTAAAATGGAGCGTGTTAAAGAAGAAAGAGCTTACTGAACTAAATGACAATGATCTCAAATTTGAAGATTTATCAATAAAAATATCGCGAAAAGAATTGGATGACTTTATTTCTGGAAGCCCTTACAGGACTGAAAAACTATTTAAAAAAATAGGTGTAAAATTGAATGAAAACGAAATTTACATAGAACAAAAAGAAAAAGTAATTTCAATAGTTGAAAAAAGAAACAAAATTGTTCATCATAATGATAATGCCTCGGATATTTCATTTTCTGACATTGAGGAAAACATTAATATAATTTCAGAATATATGAAAAATATTAGTTTCTTAATTACCTTATATTTAAAGAGATAATGACATTTATTGAAATAGCAATTCAAGTAAATTTCATTCTTAATTTTTGCTTCAATTCAACTAATAACTTTAAATCAACAACAATCTACTAATTTGACTGATAATTTAACTAATTCCATCATAATTGTTTTTTATATCCTCAACTTTTGTTGTTTGTTTAATTAACTCTTGTATCTGACAGTTCCAAAGAGGCAATAATTAAATTTCGGATTTCTTCTTTTTCAGTTTTTGTCATGATTATATTAATGAAAGTAGGTTACTTAATTTTTTTCTAAGTAATTGTAGGAGCTATTTTACAAATTAAATATTAAATAAAGCTAATTTGCTTTTATTAAAGTTTACAACAACTATGACTAACAATATTTTGCATTAAAGTCATAAAAATTATCTTTTAAATTCCTATAACTGCGGAAAACCGCAGTTAATTTCATTGCTTTTTATGGTATTATAATACTATATTTGCCTCAACTACCACTCTCTATTAACACTACGTGAAACCACTACAATGTTGTTGAGAGGTCCTTCTGCACCCTTAGAATTGCAGGTATATATATAACTAAATTATCATAGAAATGAAAAAAGTGATTTATGTTGGATTATTCCTTGCCTTAGTAGGAGTGGGTGTTATTGGGTGTAAGAAGGAGTCCTTCCAGACTGCTGGTGAGAAAGGTTCTGATACGGAAACATCACAGCTAAAGAGTATGGCTATTAAAACTGATGGTAGAATATTAATTTTTAATACCGTAGCGGACTTCGATGCGGCTATAGAACGTTCTGGAGAAGATTTATATCGTCAGCTTCATGATTTAGGTTTTAAATCGTTTGCTGAAACTATAGTTTCTGAAAGTGATGATGTACTGGAAGATGAATTTTTGTCTAATGTATTGAACCAAGATCTTGCTATTCAAATTGGTAATTATATCTATAAAATTGATAAACCCAATCTCAAAGTATATGCTTTACCAGTTTCTGAAGCTGCAAGTTATAATGATTTAATTGCAGAAAACACAGCAAACAAATATGTTCTTACTTTTTCTACAGAAGATAATGTTTTTGAGTTGCTTGGAGAGGCTCCTAATACAGATAAAGCTCTTTCAAAAAATTGTCAAAGCACAAAAGAAAATAATGACGGTGGATGGAAAAAGTATGCCGATTATACGGATGTAGACAATGATTATGGAAATGGTTCGGATAAACATTATAAATTTGAATATTACTGTAGAGTTCGCTATGATAATTGGGGAATTTATCGAAAATTATTTACGGAATTTAAGCATAAAGAAACCGGTGGTGGTACATTTAATGGAACCTATGTTTCCTTCGTTTACAAAGTAAGTTATGCTGTTAAAAATGGTAATTCTGGGAATGTGACTCATGATGCAAATTATAATTTTTCAGCAAACACTTCAATCGAAGTTGCGACGAGTTATTATGAATATTTCACTGATAATAAAGAAATCGTTCATTATAAAGGTTCAAAATGCTTAAAAGCATATGACTTGAATTCATGGGTGTGGATGCGTAATAGAGAGACATTTAAACCCATTCTTGCTCCATCTAGTGGGTGTATTAGAATAAATGATGGTGGAATGTGTGTTTATCCTTGTTCTTATGACCCGCCATGTTAATCAAATCTATTTTTTTTATTCTGATACTTGGGATTTCATTCTTTGCAAATACCCAAGCTCGTTTTGAGCTTGGGTATTCCTTTGGTGCAAATGCAACTACATCAAAAACAATAAAGTCAGACAATATGACTTGGGGGTATTATACTCCACCTCTTCCAAGCACGTGGAGTAATCATTGGTATCTTGGTTGGGGTAATAAAAAGGATAAAATATATGTTGTCTTTGATGGTGGTGGATTAGGACCTACTTTTCAAGTGAAGAGTTATGCAAACAAATATCCCTTTGATGACAATGTTTCTCCAGATGGTAGCACCAATATGTCTGTAAAAACGAGTATTCAAGGGCGAGCAAGAAGTAATAGCAATCTATTAAAACTATCGTTACTATATAAACACACTTTGTATTTCTCTAAGAATTTTTATCATAAAAGTGTATTTGGAGTTGGATATTTAAAAACAAGGCAGGCCAGTGGAGGTGCTAATTTTGGAAGTGGGCAATATATAGACAGTTTGGGTTGGGTAGAGCACGGTTTTATTCAAGATAAATATGAATATTTTCGCTTGCAAAACCTGTATTTAACATTTGGTTATCAATTAACCTATAAAATAGGTAATAGATGGAACTGGAACGCACAAATTATGTATAATCAGGGGCTGTACAAGATGATACGTTGGCACACGTATAGGACTTATTCTGAAAGTTTAACTGGTTACACAGAGTTTGATGAACAATGGTCATTTACTCGTTTGAGTTACTTTGCCTTTTTAACAGGTGTTTCCTATGAATTACCTAATAAAAAAGAAAGAAATGCTAGAAAGCACTTGGATTAAGTTAAATTTAATATTTCTTTTAATTTCAAATTATGGAAATACTCAAACTCATTTTGAGTTTGGGTATTCCTTTGGTGCAAATGCTACAACTGCTAAAACAATTAAATCTAGTAATATGACTTGGGGATATTATACTCCCCTCTATCCTAGAACATGGAGTAATCATTACTCAATTGGTTGGGGTACTAAAAAAGATAAAATTTATGCCGTGTATGATGGTGGAGCGTTAGGGGTTATTTGGCAAGCAAGAGTTTATCCGAATAAATACCCGCTTGATGATTCTCCAGATCAAGGAGCTCTAATTTCAAATTATTCTAGAGCAACTGGATTTACCGCCTTAACAAGAAGAAATACAAATTTATTAAAACTGTCTCTTCTTTATAAACATACATGGTTTCATAAAAATAATTGGCAGCATAAAAGTATTATTGGTTTCGGGTGGTTAAAAACCAATGTTGAGGGTGGTGCAGCTGCTCATGGATTTACTGGTTATATAGATAGTTTAGGGTTAGTTAATCATGGGTTGTTTATGGATCGATATGAATATTTTCGTTTGCAAAATCTGTATTTGACATTTGGTTATCAACTAACCTATAAAATAGGTGATAGATGGAACTGGAACGCACAAATACTGTATAATCAAGGGCTTTATAAGATGATCCGCTGGCATACATATCGAACATATTCTGAAAGCTTAACTGGGTACTCAGAATTTGATGAACAATGGTCATTTACTCGCTTGAGTTACTTTGCATTTTTAACAGGAGTTTCCCATGAATTACATAATCAAAAGAAAGAAAGAAATGCTAAAAAGCACTTGGATTAAGTTCTATATTTTCTTCCTAATGGTTTCAAGCAATGACAATTAAGCTAATATTTTATATCATATTGTTTTTCCCTTTGATTTTGTTCTCCCAGGGTAAATCATTGTTTATTGAACCAATGCTAAATGCTCAATTTGGTACAAAATCAAATTATGAGATTTTAAAACAAGAGACTGAAAATATTGAATTAAACTCTTTGAATAAACTTGGGAATATTGAATATTCTTCGATCTCTTTAGGATTAGGGATTGGCTTTAAATTCAATTTTAATTCAATTACGATATTGACTCAATCTTTAAATACTTTGAACGGTTATTCTTGTTTATACAATCCAAATAATAATGTGTTACAATCGCAGTCTGCTAAGTTAGTTGTTAATTCTAGGAGACAGTTTTATGGCATTAGGTATGCCCTTGAATTTAGAAAATATAAAGTTCATAAACATTCACTTTCAATATCTTATGGATTATCATTTAATAGAAGTGCAAATACGTCTCCTCATCAGTTGCCATATGTAAACTTCATAAGTGTTGATTCCACTGATTTTCTCCAGAAAGAAAAAATAGGGCATCATTTAATGCTGTCTTATACAGTTTCTTTTCATACAAAAAAAGGGTTAAATATTATGGATTTATCTTTAGGTTACTCTTTAGGATTGAGGAGTATAGATGTTTTGTATATTCGTCAAGAAGATAATCTAGGTTATCAAAATTCTTTCATAAGTAAAAGTCGAGGTTCTTATTTTTCAATTGGGCTTAGTAGAAAATTTCATCTCAAAATACAATAACTCATGCGTTTATTTTTTATCCTTTTCATCTTGTTTTTTAATGTTTTACCGTCATTTTCTCAAGAAAATGGCTTAAACCTATCTTTTCAACGATTTGACTTTTCGCACCCCAAATCAAACATCACCAATAATTGGAGTTGGATTGGTTTAAATTATTGTCATAATACTAAGGGTCGGTATTCATTTCAAGCAGGAATAAATTTTAATAGCACCTACTTATTTACCGGATCAAATTACATTTTTAATCCAATCCCACGAGGTAAAAATTTACTTGAAAATTTGGGTTTGAACTATTCAAATAAATTATTGATAAAAAATTATGAAGACAAACTTTATTGGAATTTGAGCAATCAAATTAATTTAAATTCAACGCGAATTTATTCAACCCATATTGACTCAACAGGGGCCGGAACAAATCTATTTACTGACAAATTCATTTTATTTCGAGCTGATTTAGGTTTGAGTCTGAGAGCAAAAATTGTAAACAGTTTATATTTTGATTTCAATCCATCAATTGAATATTTTCGATTTAACAGTTCTGATTTCGGTAATTACAGCGGTTTCCGAAGTAAATTTGAATTCGGATTGACTTTCTATTTTAAAGGTAAGTAAAGGATGCTGTTTTAATAAAGTTTGTAATGAGATTACTCAATCATAAATTATTTCGCGTTCTTTTGTTCGTCTTTTTAATGAATATTGATGATGTATATCTAATAAAAATGCCTAGTGTGGGGTCATTGATTGTCCATTTTTTATTAGGCTTTTTATTGGTTTACCATTTAGTCCCAAGTTGGAATAAATACGACAATAAAAACAAACAATAATTATATGTCAAGTTTTAAATTTTTAGAAATGTTATTTGCCATGAACTTCTGAAATTTGACAAGAACTATTGAATTTCACATCGACGATGCAAAGTTGTGGCGCTTCTATTTCGCGATTCGGTTATTTGTCGTTTTTTTTCGATTATTTTTCGTTTGTAGTCGTTTATTACCGTTTTTAATATTGATTTTCAGTTATTTAAATCATTTTATAAAATTTAAAAAAAATCAAACTTTTTTAGAGCCTTTTGGAAATCAATTCAATATCTTTGAAAGACAAAAACAAATTCAAATGAAAAAAGTCCTATTTCTCATTTTACTTTCGATTTCCGTTTTCAGCGTCGAAGCTTATTCTCAAAGTGTTGGAGATACGGTGTTTTATGAATCTGGTGACAAATACATTGGTGAAATGCAAAATGGGTTGGCCAATGGTTTTGGAAAAATGTTTTGGGCGGATGGTGCTTATTACGAAGGAAACTGGAAAAACAACTACCAAAATGGTAAAGGAAAAATGGTTTGGGCGACCGGTGAAACGTACGAAGGAAGCTGGGTGATGGGATTGCAAAATGGCAAAGGATCAATGTCTTGGTTAAATGGCGATTACTACGAAGGCGGATTTGTTGATGGCTTGCTTGAAGGAAAAGGAACCTTATGGTTTGCCAACGGCATTGTTCAAAAAGGAAAATGGAAAGCAAATAATTTTATTCCATAAGATTAATTGCAAAATAAACGTATCTTCATTCCTCATCGATTCTTAAATTGTGCTATTCTTTAAAGAACCAAAACACTCGTACACTGATTTCTACGACATTGCTCGTTTCAATTCGGCATGGAGGGTAAATATTATTCTTTGTATTGGATTATTTTTAATCTCATCCTTTTTCTCCTTTTTTAGTGTCATTGCATTTATCCAATATTTCTCTGGATTCTTAATTTCATTGACCGGATTAACCTATTTGTTTGTCACAAAACGATTCATTATTGTTTCTTATTTCAATGTGATTGCAGCATTACTGTTGGTAATATCATCCATGTTTTTTGTCCGTAACAATCCGCACATCATTGAACCTTTGTGGTTGATTATCATTGTAATTTTTGCTTATTTCAATTTGGGGAAAAGGGTTGGGCATACTGTATTATTGATTATTTCAATTTCAATATCCTTTTATTTTTATTTCTTTCTAAATGATAATGAGACCTTAAAACATCCCTATTCTAACTTACAGTTAATTGGATTAATCCTCGAATTTTCGATGTGTATGTTTATTATCGGCTATTTTATTCACATCTTCATCAATACCACCGCACACGCCGAAGGCAAATTTCGACAAGCTAACGAAGAATTAAATGAGCAATACAAAATGATTCGACTTCAAAACGAAGAAAAAACAGTTCTGCTACAAGAAATTCACCACCGTGTAAAAAATAATCTTCAAGTGATTACGAGTCTATTGCGACTTCAATCTGCCGAAATCGCATCAGAAGACGCGAAAGTACATTTCAACGATGCTATTAATCGCGTGATGACCATGTCCTTGATTCACCAAAAGATGTATCAAGAAAAAAACTTGTCGAAAATGGACGCTTCGGATTATTTCAAAACACTTATTGATGATTTAATTCGATCTTCTTCAGTTCAATTGCCAATTCAGGTGAATGTCACTTCCAACTTAGACAAGGTTGGTTCGAAAACGATTGTTCCTCTAGCGCTTCTAGTTGCTGAACTCGTTTCAAACTCCATTAAACATGCATTCGAACAGCAAGGAAATATACACATCACTTTTTCGTCAAATGAAGACCATCAATTGAAGCTGACATACGAAGACAATGGTTCATGGAAAGAACAAGATAATAAGGCTTCTTTTGGACTACAATTGATTGAAACGTTAACAGAGCAACTTGACGGAGAATATACACGAAATTCGACAGAAAGAGGAACTCAATATATTTTCAATCTATCTAATCTTGATGATTAATTGGAAGCAAGAAAGCATCCATAATATTCAAAAATAAATCATGATTATCCATTTGTGGAGCATGTCCGCAATTCGGTATTGATTCAAATTGAGCGTTCACAGCTTTTGCAAATTTCTCTCCTTCTTTCTTTGGAAACAATTCATCATTTTCTCCCCAAATCACCAACGTTGGAATTTTTTTTATGGCATTTAAATCCGAAATACGATCCTTCTCAGCAGGCAATGTCTGAAGTAATTCACGCAATTGGCTGTGGTATTGATCAAAAAACTCGGAATACATTTGTTTCAAAATAAACTTCGGTATTTGTGGTTTTTTATACGTCGACATATTAATCAAGCGCTGTAAATCTGTTGGTCGATCCATTACGAACAATTCATCTATTCTGGATACACCATAATTTTTGCAAACGGTATCCAAATAGGAAACATTAAATGTAGATCCTGGGCTGTTTGCAATAACTAATTGTTTCACTTTCTCCGGATGTTGAGCCGCAAAATCCAACGCAATAAATCCACCATAACTTTGACCAATCAAGGTAGCTGAATCAACTTTCAAGTAAGCCAATAACTTTTCCAAAGCAGCAGTTTGCGTTAATAAATTGGCTTTTTCATTCGAATAACTTTTTCCAAACCACAACAAATCATAGGTAATAACCGTATGCGTTTTTGCATAATGCGCCAATTCGCGCTCCCAAGTCATCATGGCATCTCCACCAAATCCGTGAATAAAAACCAAGGTTGGACCCTGTCCGCCTTTCCAATACTTGATATGCAATGAATCTTGATTAAAATCTGCTGTTTCAATCGCTTCCTTTTTAAGGTTTTTCGCAGTTTGTCTATTTTTCATTCGAACCAAATTGCATGATCCAAGAATAAGAAGTGTAATGGCAAGTAGGAATTTTGATTTCATGAATGGCAAACTGTTAAATTTGAAGTAACTTTATGCAAAAATACAATGTTTACAGGAATCATCGAACAACTAGGAGTAGTTAAATCCATTCGCAAAGAAGGAGAAAATATTCATTTTACACTAGAGGCATCTTTCACCAACGAATTGAAAATCGATCAAAGTGTGGCTCACAATGGCTGTTGCTTGACAGTTGTAGAAATTTCAGGTAACGAATACGTTGTAACTGCCATTCAAGAAACATTGATTAAAACAAATTTAGGTTCTTGGAAAGAAGGAACAAAGGTGAATTTGGAGCGATGCATGCAAATGAATGGTCGTTTGGATGGACACATTGTTCAAGGACACGTGGATACCACTGGAACTTGCATCAATATTGAAGATCAAGACGGAAGTTGGAAATACACGTTTCGATACAACTCGAACGATTTAACTGTAGAAAAAGGTTCGGTTACCATTAACGGAACTAGTTTAACGGTTGTTGATTCAAAAACCAATGAGTTTTCAGTTTGTATAATTCCTTATACCTACGAACACACGAACTTTCACACCTTGGAAGTTGGAGCTACCGTAAATTTAGAATTTGATATTATCGGGAAATACGTTGCTAAGATGTTGGGGAAGTGATGTAAATTATTTACTTTTTAATAAAAGTATCTCTTTTTCTAATAAATCTGTTTTGATTTTTAAGCTTTGAACTTCTTGAATCAACATGTACAATTGTTGTGCAATGTTCGAACTACCATTCTCCGCTGTTGACTCCTCAACCACAGGTGTTTCTGTCGTCAACAAATCTTCAACAAACAATTCTAAAATTCCAGCAATTTGGTACAATCGAGTTACTGAAATATCGGTTATTCCCCTTTCAATATTGGAATAAGCAGCTACGGTAATATTCAGCTCATCAGCCATATTTTGCTGACTTAGATTTTTTGCTAATCGAGCTAAGCGTATTTTCTCTGCTACCTTTTGTTTCACTATGTAAAATTACGTGATAGCGGATACACGAATGTAGTAGTATGAATTGATATATTTTAGTTTTACTTTTCTTTTTTTAGTTTTAATTTGTTTTTAAGTGTTTTTCATATAAATTTGTTTACCAAATTGAAAACCACCTTACGTGTTTATTAATTCAAAAAACTAATACACGCGGAAACCGAAAAGCGTTACGAGTAGGACTAAACTAAAAATCAAAAAATGAAAAAACTAATTTTATTTGCAGGATTGGCAATAGCTACATTATCATGCAATAAAGTAAAAACAGGTGATGTAACATTTTGGCAAGCAACTGGCAGTGGCACTGGAATTACAGTTGTAAGTCTAGATGGAATTTCTTCCAACATCACTAGTGAATATACATCAACTCCTTCTTGCGGATCTGCCGGATGTGCCGTATTCAATGATTTAGAAGAAGGTACATATTCTTATTCCGCATCTGATGGAACTAATAATTGGGCTGGAACCGTTACTGTAATCGAAGGATGTAATAGAGTTGAATTATATTAATTTATAAATTATGAAAAAACTAAAATTTCTGTTTCTACAATTATCAGTATTGCTGATTGTAACATCGTGCATGACCACAAAAACGCCTGTAGGAAATTACATGGAAACTCCAGGGAAAGAAGTAACTTTTGACAAAGGAAAACAATTCTGGCTTTTCTGGGGATTAGTTCCACTTGGAAGAACGCATGTTAATACCCCACAAGATGGAAATTGTCAGGTCGTTACAAAATATAAATTCGTAGATGTTCTGATTTTTGGAGTAACTGGAGGAATTGTCTCTTCTTATTCAATAAAAGTTGAAACGAAAAAGGCCGAACAATAAAAAATCAGTCATGAAAAATTACTTACTATTATTTTCCATTATTTGTGCAATAAGTTCTTGTACCGTTGAAAAAAGACTCTATAATTCTGGATTAAATGTTCAGTGGAATAAAAATAGAAATTCCATATCTAAAGAAGATTATTCAACCACAGAAGAAACTAATTCAATTGATCAAAATCGAACAGAAAATTCTATGCTTTCGGATGAACAAGAGAAGCATTTTTTTGGAGATAAACCATTATCTGAAGACAATACATCAATATTAAAAACTTCTGATGTCAATAATTTAATTACATCAAACACTTCTGAAGAAGAGTGTGATTTAATAACATTAAAAAATGGAGATGAAATTTCAGCAAACATAGTAGAAATCGGTTCTTCTGAAATAAAATATAAAAAGTGCAATCTAAATGATTCACCATTAATATCAATTAATAAAAAAGAAGTTTTGATGGTGAAATATAAAGACGGTGAAAAACAAGTCTTTTCAAATAATTCAAAAGATCCATTGGCTAGTGAATTATCTCCAGAGAATGGTGGGAAAAGTCAAATTGTTGCTTTCATACTTTGTTTATTAATAGGTGTTATTGGTGTACATAGATTTTATCTGGGACATATCGGAATAGGAATTCTTTACCTTTTAACAGCTGGACTTTGTGGAATAGGTGTTTTAGTTGATCTAATATTAATTCTTACTGGTTCTTTAAAACCAAAAGACGGTGAATACGAAAAAACTTTCTAGGTTATTAAATCTTTTATTTATAATCGGTTTCCCGACACTTTTACTAATATTATTAATTCTGCCAAGTAATTTTTTTGATAAAGGAGAATCAATATGCTTGTCAAAGCAACTATTTAATCAAACATGTTACGGATGTGGAATGACTAAGAGTATTCAACATTTAATACATTTAGAATGGTTAAAATCAATTGAATATAATAAGTTGAGCTCTTTTGTTTTGTTGATATTAAGCTCAATGTGGATTTATAAACTTTATTCTATGTTAAATTTAAAGAGGCCGATTTAATCGGTCTCTTTCACTTCCAACTCTTCTCAATTCTTTTCTTCAAAATTTTTCTGAAGCGTTTGATTACCGTATCTCGGCTGGAAACATTACCACATTTTATGATATCGCTACCGATGAACTGACCATTTCGGTAAAACATGAATTCAAAGCTTACGGAAACTACTTCATCGCGGTAAATTGGAAATAAATTCCCTGCGTTTAAGGCAGTTTTCAATTCATCGCGGCGGTATGTTTTTTTGAATTTCTTGTCATAACCACGAACAGAAACCAATACATACGTGTCAATTCCTTTTGCTGCAACAATTTTCTGAATTGAATCTGTTGCCAAAATAGAAGCATCTTCACCTAACTTTAAAATATTCAAGGAAGGAACTGCTTTGATTCCAGCGTCGGTCAACAATTCAGTTAAATTAATTTCAAGCGAATAACGATCTTCTTCCTTGTCCAATTGTCCAACAACCAAGGCATTTTTCAATTGAATGGATTCTTTTTGAGCGTTTACATTTACTGCTAGAAAAAGAAGTATTAGTAGTGCGAAATTTTTCATCTGCATTGGTTATTCGTTGGTATTAATTAAAATATTTCCTTCGCAATCGCTTTCACCATTGACGAATTTGACATGGTATAGTAGTGAATACAAGGAACATTCGCATCTTTTAATTCTTTCGATTGCTGAATTCCCCATTCGATACCCAATTGTTCAACTTGCTTATTGTCTTTGCATTTCAACAATTCTTTTGACAATGCTTCAGGATAATCGATTTTGAAGAATTTAGGCAGGAAGGTAATGTGATCCAATGTCTTGATTGGTTTTAAACCAGGAATAATTGGAACGTTAATTCCTATTTGACGACACGCCGCAACAAAATCAAAGTATTTTTGGTTATCGAAAAACATTTGCGTCACAATATAATCAGCTCCAGCATCCACTTTTGCCTTCAAATAATGTAAATCCGTCGTCATGTTCATCGCCTCAAAGTGCTTCTCAGGATAACCAGCTGTTCCAATGCAAAAGTCTGTTGGTTCCAACTGAATATCATCCATCATGTAATTTCCATGATTCATTTCACCAATTTGATGGATCAACTCAACGGCGTATTTGTGACCATCCTTGTGTGGACGAAATGTTGCCTCCGTTTTAATTGAATCTCCACGTAATGCAAGCACATTGTCAATTCCCAAGAATTGTAAATCAATCAAGGCATTTTCCGTTTCTTCTTTGCTGAAACCTCCACAAATTAAATGCGGAACTGCATCAACTTGGTATTTATTCATAATTGCCGCACAAATTCCAACTGTTCCTGGGCGTTTGCGAATGGCAATTTTTTCCAACAAACCGTTTTCACGTTCTTTATAGATGAATTCTTCACGGTGATAAGTAACATTCACAAAACGCGGCTTGAATTCCATTAAAGGGTCAATTCCATCGTAAATTGATTGAATACTTTTTCCTTTTAATGGAGGTAAAATTTCAAAAGAGAATAAGGTGTCTTTTGCTTCTTTCAGGTGTTCTGTTACTTTCATTTCTTTATTCGTGAAGTGCAAAGATACTTTAGAAATCGGAATTCGGAATTTTAGTGTTAAAAATTACCATTTTTTAAGAGGCATAACTCCGCGATTTTCAGATCAAAATGGGTTGTAATTTTAATGTTTTCTTCGTTTCCTTCAACCAAAGAGATCGTATAACCTGCTTCTTCTACCAAACTGGCGTCGTCAGTTATTGCATCGTGATAATCACGTTCATAGGCAGTTCTCAAAACATCAGCCTTGAAAACTTGAGGTGTTTGCACCAAACAATAATTCGCTCGTGGCACGGCTTTCGATGTATCGTCAAACAACACGCGCAACGATTCTTTCACTGCCACTACTGGAATTACTTGTCCTTTTTCGATCACCGTTTCAAAGCAATTGTTGATCGTTTGATGATTTACCAAAGGTCGAACGCCATCGTGCACTGCGATAAAATCTCCCTTACAAATCGATAGTGCGTTTTTAATGGAATGATAACGTTCTGTTCCTCCGTCAACAAGTTCGTGCGGAATTGTGCATTGGTGCTTTGCTAGAAGTTCCTTCCAATAGTCAATCCAATCGTTTGGTAAAGTAATAATCAATTGAGCGGATGCGTCGTAATCATGAAAAATTTCCAAGGTATGCAGCAAAATAGGTTTTCCTTGCACCAACATAAACTGCTTCGGAAGGGTTCCTCCCATGCGTTTACCTATTCCTCCTGCTGTGATAATGATTGAAAATTGACTCATGATTCAAATATACAAAAACAAAAAAGGTTGTTGACTTTACAATCAACAACCTTCACATATCTTAAAAACCCGAATTATTTTAATTGATTCGGATCGTTTGCTGCTTTATCGTTTAATTTTTTCTGTGTTCTCAACCAGTAGAACAAACCAAAAAATCCAAGAACAATTACTGAATAGTTAAAGATGTTTCCAATATTGTCATAGAACCAAGCTCCGTTCAATAATTTCCCTAGTGAGTGCCAAAAATTATTCATAATCCTTTTTTTAGTAGTACAAAGAAAAACATTTTTCTTAAATCAACACGCGATTGCCCTAAAATATTTATCGTACAGAAGAAAGTCATTGTAATTCTTGTACCGCTTTCGTTAATTCAACAAAATCTTCAACGGATAAACGCTCAGGCCTCAAAGTCAAAAATGGATGGTCAAATTCCTTTCCATTGATCAATTGTTTGATTGAATTTCGAATCGTTTTTCTGCGTTGATTGAAACTCATTTTCACAATGCGAATGAATAATTTCTCGTCGCAAGGCAAGGATCCACGCTCGTTTCGTGTACAACGAATTACGCCTGATTTTACTTTTGGTGGTGGATTAAACACGTGTTCATCAACTGTAAAACAATATTCAATGTCATAAAATGCTTGCAACAAAACACTCATAATTCCATAGGTTTTCGACCCTGGTTTTTCTGCAACGCGCATCGCTACTTCTTTTTGAAACATTCCCATGATTTCAGGAATCTGATCACGGTAATCCAAACATTTGAAAAGAATTTGTGATGAAATATTGTAGGGGAAATTACCAACTACTGAAAATTTATCATCACCCATGATTTTCTTTAATTCCATTTTTAGAAAATCTGCTTCGATAATTTTTCCTTCCAATTGCGGAAAATGTTGCTTTAAGTAAGCAATTGAATCACGGTCAATTTCCATGACGTACAAATCCTGATTCTCTTGTTGCAACAAGTATTCAGTAATCGCGCCCATTCCTGGACCAATTTCCAACACTTTTGTGCAATCTTGATGCGCTTTGTGTTGAGCCGCAATTTTTTGACAAATGTTCTTATCGGTCAAGAAATGCTGTCCAAGGTGTTTTTTCGCTCTTACTGACATTTATTTAAATTCTTCAATTACTGATAAAATAGTTCGAAAGGCTGCGAATTTCCCAGCATATCTTTCTGAATGATCTTTTTGTAAAAGAGGCGCATGTTGCTGTTGGTACTCGTCCATTTTTTCTTGACTTGGCGACAAATAAGTAATGGCATACGTTTCACCACCCTCTTCTTCTCCATGAACACGCGAAATTCTACTTTCCACAAAACAACCTGTTGCCATCACGTCTGGAATGTGATTCGAACGCATCCAATTCACCCAATCTTCTGCTATTGCAGGGTCGATGCTAACTGTTACATTGTATAAAATCATGGTGTAAAGTTACGGAATAAACTCAAAAGTTGATGCGAACCATCATGCCGAAGCAAAGGCGTGTTCAGGATAAACGAAACGTCTTTCCTTGAAAATTCCTATTTTTACCTAAAATTAGATTCTATGTTAATGTCCATGACAGGTTTCGGGAAAACAACCGGAACGTACCAAAGTAAAAAAGTATCAATTGAAATTCGTTCATTGAACAGTAAATCCTTGGACTTAAATGTTAGAACTCCACCAGTTTATCGTGAATTAGAATTGGCAATTCGCAACATCGTTAGTGAGCATTTGGATCGTGGAAAGGTAGATGTGAACGTAAACTTGGATAGTACAGGCGACACGAAAAATTTCACCATTAATAAAGATCTTTCAAAGGCTTATTATGCGGATTTAAAAGCCGTAAATGAAGCAATTGGCGAATCAACGGAAGATTATTTAGCCTTGATTTTGCGCATGCCAGATATCTATGTGAACGAGCGCGAAGAATTGTCTGACGAGGAAAAAGCGTGGGTGCTGGAACTCATGAAAGAAGCTTGTGAAAAATTAAATGAATTCCGTCGTCAAGAAGGAATTGCCTTGGAAAATGAATTTACGGAGCGCATTGAGGACATTCGCTCGTTGTTGAATGAAGTTCCAAAATATGAAAATGAGCGCATTGACACTATTCGTGAGCGCATCAAAAAAGGCTTGGAAGAATTAGAAAATAGCAAACACGACGATAACCGTTTGGAGCAAGAGATGATTTTCTACATTGAGAAATTAGATGTTTCGGAAGAAAAAATGCGTTTGGCAAATCACCTTGATTATTATTTGGAAACAATGGTCTTGCCAAAATCGGGTAAGAAACTTGGATTCATCTCACAAGAAATTGGTCGAGAAATCAACACACTTGGAAGCAAAAGCAATCATGCTGAAATGCAAAAATTGGTGGTTGACATGAAAGACAACCTTGAAAAAATTAAAGAACAGATTTTAAATACCTTGTAAAAGGAAACCATTTTTGACTTTTAATTTATGACTAAAAGCGGCAAATGCATTATCTTCTCTGCTCCTTCTGGGGCTGGAAAAACAACCATCGTTCACGCCTTGTTAAGTGCACAAATTGGCTTAGAATTTTCTGTTTCTGCGTGTAGTAGAGATCCTCGTCCGAATGAACTTGATGGCAAGGATTATCATTTTCTTGGAATTGAGAAATTCAAACAAGAAATTGAAAACGGTTCTTTTATTGAATGGGAGGAAGTGTACACCAACAACTTTTACGGTACGTTGAAATCCGAAATCGAACGCATTTGGTCGCATGGTAAAACAGTCATTTTTGATGTTGACGTGATTGGTGGCTTGAATTTAAAACGCATTTTTGGCGATGCCGCTTTGGCGATTTTTGTGCAACCGCCGAGTTACGAAGAATTGGAAAAACGTTTGCGCTACAGAAGTACTGAAACGGAAGAAAAAATACAACAGCGCATGAGTAAAGCTCACACAGAATTGAGTTCTGCTCCAGAATTTGACGTTGTGCTCATCAATGATGATTTGGAAAAAGCGATTGTAAAAGCGAAAAAGCTAGTCATCGAATTTACTGAACAATGAAAATAGGATTGTACTTCGGAACGTTTAATCCGATTCATGTCGGACATTTGGTCATAGCGAATTACATGGCCGACTTTACCGATTTGGATCAAGTTTGGTTGATCGTTTCACCGCATAATCCTTTGAAAGAAAAATCGACTTTGTTGACAGATTTGCACCGCTTGGCTTTGGTGAAAATTGCTATTGATGACAATCCAAAGTTGCGTGCTAGTGATATCGAATTTTCCTTGCCAAAACCAAGTTATACTTCAACAACACTTGCCTATTTAAAGGAAAAATACCCACAACATAACTTCGCTTTGATTATGGGCGAGGACAATTTGAGAACCTTGCATAAGTGGTACAATCACGATGTAATTCTCAAAAATCACACAATCTATGTTTACCCGCGTGTCTTAACGGTTCAAGAAGAAGCAGAAGTTACAGGAATCAATTCGCACATTGGAAATGATTTTGCGGAAAATGCAAATGTAGTTTTTTGTGAAGATGCACCCGTAATGAAGGTGTCCGCGAGCTTTGTGCGCAATGCCATTCAAGATGGTAAAGATGTGCGTTATTTGTTGACTGAACCCGTTCATAAGTACATTGAGGAGATGAACTTTTATAGATAAGGATTTGAAAGATTTGAAGATTTGAACGATTTGAAGGATTTGAAGATTTAATCATCAAATTCTTGAATCATCGAATCATCAAATTACTTAATAATTGGATGATACGCCACTTGTTCTTCTTGAATGGAATTCACGATTAAATCCGTTTCCACTTTATCAGGATTCCAAATGTAAAGTTTTCCCTTACCAGCAGTTTTAAACAAGTAAGAATTTTCGATGGCTTGATTTGCTTTTAATTCCACGAAGCTGTAATCTTCTTTGTTGTTATAATCGTAAACGATTTTCAACCCATTTGCTTTAGCCACCAAATTCACCCATAATTTCGTTTCTGTCGAATAGAATTCTGTTACAGCTGGCAATGATGTAAATTCTTCATTTGCTTGAATGTGCAGGACTTTGTTTGCTGCAATTTCCTTTTTAACGGCCTGCACCTTTACTTGCTTCTTGAGAGGGATATACTGGTAAATAATCACACCTTCAATTTCATTCAAGGCATCATTCAGTTGCTCCGAACTTACAAATTCTTTCACAATTACTAATTCGGGATGTCTCTTCACATCTTTCAATTGAACGTTGGCTTCCATCGGACCAAAATGACTATCACGGACAATAAAATCACCTGGTTTAAGCGTGTATTTCATTGATGTATCCAAATCAGCGAAGCTATAATGAATTAATTTTCGATCTGGCTGAAAAGGATTTTCACCATAACGAAAACTGAACAAAGGATAATGGTAATAGACCTTTTGATTGGTCAACTGTTGTTCTTTCATAAAATCCGCAGCTGCAATCAATTGATGTTCGAGCGCACTCGCTTTTTTCGGGTAATTTGTTGTTTTAACTAATGAAAAGGCCATTAATCCTGCACACATAAAAATGAAAGATGAACCAATAACAGGTTTCACCCAACTAAATCGACTGATGTAAAAAAGACTCATTACAAGAACGACAGGAACACCTTGGGTTGCAATACGCGTTAATCCAGCAGATCCATTTTGACCTGTTGCCCAAAAATACGAATGCAAAACGATGACCCCCGCAAAAATTCCATAACTGAAAAACCACGCATTCAATTCAAATTCACTCCATCGCCTTTTTATCAGAACAGCCGTCATGCAACAAATTCCAACTAAAAACAAAAGGAGCCCAGGATTTCCCAAATAATGTTCATACGAAACGAGGTAGTGATCCCAAGTACCTTGTCCGTACATCGAATTGCCCATGTTGTAAGCGCTTCGAGTAAAGTACCACCAAAAATCATGGTAAACTAGCAAGCCAACCAAAGCATAAATAACAAAACCAGTAAAAACAAAGGGGATGTTTTTGTAGGATTTATTGATTAGCAACAGAAATACTGTCAACACAATCGGTAATTGGCCTTCACTGCGCATAAATGGCATGAAAGAGACAAGAAGAGCTAACCAAAAAAAGCGCTTTTCGACAATAAAAAGCAAAGCAAGCATCAACGAAAAATTAAAGAAAGGTTCTGTTAATCCACCGAGAATCGTTTCTGTTGTGTCATGTGCTGACAATAAAATAAGTGGAAATAGCAGTTGCAACCAATTGTTGACGCCTTTTTGAGATAGTATTCGAAAAGCAATTAAAACAGTAGAAGTAAAGAGTAGAATATTAAACACTACCATTCCATTGAACCCAAATTGGGCAAACGGAGAACTGATTAAAATAAAAAACGGTTTACCCCAATGATGCAGAAACAAATCGGGTTGATGCCATGAACCTTGCGCAATGAAAAAATGCATAATTCCATCACCCGGATCGGTTGGAATTTCATTGTTCAGCATGAAATAAACAAGCCAACCAATGCAGAATGCCAGTACGCTGTACTTTAAAAATGTGGTGTTTAAAACCCGCTGAAGCATTTGGTTAGAGAACCATTTCCGGTACGAAATCCGGTACGACTAAATCTCCTTCTGTTTTAGAAATAATTTCTTCAACTGTCACACCAGGTGCGCGTTCAATCAAATGAAATTTGTTGTCCTTGATTTCCATCACAGCCAATTCAGTCACGACTTTTTTCACGCAACCAACGCCTGTTAAAGGTAAAGTACATTCTTTCAAAATCTTCGACTCGCCTGCTTTGTTTGAGTGCATCATAGCAACAATAATGTTCTCCGCAGATGCAACTAAATCCATCGCGCCACCCATTCCTTTTACCATTTTACCTGGAATTTTCCAATTGGCAATATCACCATTTTGAGATACTTCCATAGCTCCAAGAACGGTCAATTGAACATGTTGTCCACGTATCATTGCAAACGACATAGCAGAATCGAAAAATGCAGCGCCTTCACGCACCGTAATTGTTTGTTTTCCTGCATTGATTAAGTCAGCATCTTCTTCGCCTTCAAAAGGAAATGCGCCCATTCCAAGTACGCCATTTTCTGATTGAAATTCTACTTCAATTCCCTCAGGAATATAGTTAGCAACAAGCGTTGGAATACCAATTCCAAGATTGACATACCAACCATCTCTTAACTCTTGCGCGATGCGTTTTGCAATTCCAATTTTATCTAAAGCCATATCTTTTAATGTATCAATTTTTCAATGTACTAATGTATCAATTTTGTAATGTAGCAATTTAAGAATTAATCAATTTTTGTTTTTAGAACTTGAAATTATCTTATAAACTATTAGTCCTATTTCATTTAGTTTATCAAATAATTCTTCGTTCGTTGGATAATATTCTGAACGATTACATAAAATCAACCAGTATTTTGTTTCCTCTATTTCTTTTGCGGCAATTTTCAATTTATGAATAAAATCATTTCTAGATTCTGCATTTTGCGCTTCATGTACATTTGATCCTATAGAAGTTCCTGATTTTAAAAGTTGACGGGAAACTACAAACTTTTTATTGGATTCTAATAATTCACAATAGGCAATAATCTCTAAAGAAAATTCTATTGATTTATCTAGAATAATATTTCGTTTCACTGGTTCCACCCAATTGCTACATTGATAAATTGTTTAATTGTTCAATTAGATTTTTGGTCTAACAGTTCGTTGCTCAATGCGTTTCTCAAATTTCTCTCCTTTGAAAATGCGTTGAACAAAAATTCCTGGTGTATGAATAAAGTTTGGATCTAACTCTCCAGCAGGAACGAGTTCTTCCACTTCAGCAATTGTGATTTTACCTGCCATTGCCATCATTGGATTGAAGTTTCTTGCTGTTGCTTTGAAAACCAAATTCCCTTCTGTATCACCTTTCCATGCTTTTACAATTGCAAAATCTGCTGTGAGCGCGGATTCTAAAATATGCGGTTTCCCATTAAAGACGCGTACTTCTTTTCCTTCAGCTACTTCCGTTCCGTAACCCGCAGGCGTGAAAAACGCAGGAATTCCAGCACCACCAGCGCGGCATCTTTCAGCCAAACTTCCTTGTGGAATCAAATCAACTTCCAATTCACCTGAAAGCATTTGACGTTCGAACTCTGCATTTTCACCAACGTACGAGCTGATCATTTTTTTGATTTGCTTTTGCTGTAATAACAAGCCTAAACCAAAATCATCTACACCCGCATTATTTGAGATACATGTTAAATTTTTGGTTCCCATTTTTACCAATTGTGCAATCGAATTCTCTGGAATTCCACACAATCCAAAACCACCAAGCATTAAAGTCATACCGTCTTCGATACCAACCAATGCTTCTTCAACATTTTTTACAACTTTATTCATTTCTTTAAAAAATAATTTGGTTCGCTAAGGAATCACTTTCAACTTGAATTGTTGGCTCTCCTGAGCAAGAGAATTGTTGCGGGTCATAATTTGCAGGCGCTTCGAAATCGGTGGTCGATAATGCAACTACTGGATCTTTGTACACTTTCTGCATGTAATATCCGTAGATTGGCAAGGCCATTCTCGCTCCTTGTCCCCAATTCATTGAACGGAAACGAACAGCGCGATCTTCTGCTCCAACCCAAACTCCAGTTACTAATTCTGGTGTTAAACCAACAAACCATCCATCAGAGTTGTTTTGCGTTGTTCCTGTTTTACCAGCAGTTGGCGCAAGAACATTCCCCCATGATTGTCCACCGCGAAGACTTCCAGCTGTTCCTTGTGTTACAACTTTCTTCATCATCAACAATGTTTCGTAGGCTACATTCTCATTCAATACCTCTTTCGAATATGGTTTTGCGTTAAAAATCACATTTCCATTTCTATCTTCAACACGTAAAATAGTGGTTGGACGATTGTAAATTCCATTGTTTGCGAAAATACATTGTGCACCCACCAATTCATACAAGGACAAGTCCATAATTCCCAAACACAATGCTGGAACTTCATCCTCAGGACGAAGGTTGATATCCATCATTTTCAATAATTTCGAAATGGTTTTAGGTCCAGCGTATCCACCCATTTTTGCCATTACAGCCACGGTGATGTTATTCATGGATTGTGCCAAACCAGTTGAAGCAGTGACAACACTTGCGTCGGAACCACCCGCATTTTTTGGACACCAGCGATCATCGATGTTTCCTTCAGCATCTTGTAAATCCACACAATACGCTCGGTTTTCAAATTGTGTACACGGTTTCACAACACCCATTGCCATTGCGGTACTATAAACGAAGGGTTTAATCGTTGAACCTACCTGACGTTTTCCTTGTCGAACGTGGTCAAAAGCAAAATGTTGGAAGTTGGCACCACCAACCCACGCTTTAACGAATCCTGTTTGTGGTTCAATTGAAATTAAACCAGCATGCAAAAACGATTTATAGTAGCGAATCGAGTCGTTTGGTGTCATCAAGGTATCTACTTCGCCATGTTTCCATGAAAAAACACGCATCGAAGTAGCGGTGTTGAAGTTGGCAGCGATTTCCGCTTCTGACAAACCTTGGTCTTTTAATACCGCATAACGTGGTGAATTCAAACGCGCAGAACGCATAATTCCTTCCGCAGCTTCGTCTGTAATTGCATTACTAAACGGATAATTTCGAGTTCCACGGTTATTGTCATCAAATGCGCTTTGTAAGTTTTCTTTCAAGTGGCGCTCAACAGCTTCTTCAGCATATTCTTGAAGATTTGCATCAATCGTCGTGTAAATTTTTAAACCATCACGGTAAATGTCCCATGGCGTTCCATCTTGACGTTTGTATTTCCAACTTCCATCAGCATTTCTTTCCAACAAAATGGCAGAAAGTTCCTTTCTCAACGCTTCACGGAAGTACGGAGCCATTCCCTGTTTGTGATCTACTTCTTGGTAATCAATCACCAAGGGTTTGTTTTTCAATTTATCGTATTCTTCTTGGGTAATTTTTTGGCGTAAAGCTTCATTTTCCTCGTTGCTATTTTTCAACCATTGAAACAATACTTGGTTTCTTCTAGAAACAGCCCGTAATGAATCCGCTGCTCTTGCTTCTGCAATTTGTTCTTTCGTAACAGCCTCCGGAGCAATTTCCATTTTTGAAGCTAATTTACGACGGTAGTTTTCAATTTTGAACGAATACGGATTGTACAAAGATGGATTCTTACACATTCCAATTAACATTGCCGCTTCTTCCTTTGCAAGGTCTTTCGGTTTTTTATTGAAATACACTTTCGCAGCATTTTCTATTCCTACTGCATTGTACAAGAAATCAAATTGATTCAAGTACATCGTGATGATTTCTTCTTTTGTGTATAGTTTCTCTAAACGAATTGCAATGATATTTTCGCGTGCTTTTTCGTTGATACGTTTCAATTTGCGACCAATGAATCCTAAATCAGAACCTTCAACCGCTTCACCTGTTGCTTGGGCTAATTTTTCTCTGTCACGTTGTTGCAATGTAAATAACAATTTTGCTAACTGTTGCGTAATAGTTGAAGCACCACCAGCACCACCAACACTCATTACAGCACGACCAATTGCTCTAAAATCAACTCCCGAATGATCATGAAAACGCTCATCTTCTGTTGAAATTAAAGCGTCGGTTACGAAGGGAGAAATATCTTTGTATTCAACACTTGTTCTGTTCACTTTCCAATAGCGACCCAATTCAGTTTCACCATCCGCTGCATAAACCACTGATGCTTGTAATTCGGGCGGATCAGCCAACATTTCTACTGGTGGCAAATCATCTTCAGATTGGAACAAAAGCAAGGCACAAACAATTAAAAAAGGAAACATTCCCATTGCCCAAAAAGCATAGGTCATTTTCTTTTTACCTTCTTCAGAAAAAGTAACTTTTGTTTCTTTTCTATCCTTCATATTTCGATTTATTTATGTAAAAATAAAGATTTCTTTGATTCGTAAATTCGTTTTAAAATTTATTGAAGAACATCCCTTCGTTGACTATCCAATTTTAGCAAAATGAACATCATCATTGAGAAAGACATCATCGATGAACCTCCATAGCTAAAGAAAGGAAGTGGAATTCCAATTACCGGCGCAAAACCGATGTTCATTCCAATGTTAATCGCAAAATGGTAGAATAATATCATTGCAACCGTGTAGGCATAAATTCGGTTAAAAGCAGATCGTTGGCGTTCAGCAATCATGATAATGCGCAACAACATAAACATGTAAAGTCCAAACAAAACAAAAACACCCAGAAAGCCCCATTCTTCCGCAAATGGACAAAAAATGAAATCTGTTTCACTTTCAGGAACGTGATTACTTTCAACACTTGAAACAGAGGCCTTGTTGTAGCCTTTTCCTGTGAAACCACCTGAACCAACAGCCGCCATCGCACGGTTTCGGTTATAGTCATCTCCATCTGGATCTTCCTTTAATCCTAAAAACAATTCAATACGATCTTTTTGGTGAGTTGCTAATCCTTGGAATCCATAATTCACCGTTGTTGCTAATCCAGAAGCTAGGATGTAACCAAAAAGTACAACAAAGGTTGCGCGATTTCTATCCCTTCTCGACGAAAAGAAACGGAGAATTAGGAACATGATAAGCGCAAAAATGGTCAATGCAATAATAACACTCCAGAATCCAGGAATTTCAAGGCCTCCCAACCACGAAAATTCAAGCGTTTCGTTACTCATTAAAAGCGTAACAACGCTCAAGAAAACGACCACAAAGAGAATTGGAATGAAGTGACTTCCTACCCACGTTTGTTTGAATTTAACCCCTGGAATGCTATTTACCATTTTCAAAATCAATGGATCATAGGTAATTCCTTCTCGATACATCACAAAAAGAAAGGACGTAAACACAACAAAAGTTCCTGCATCGGGTTGCAATAAAATCAAGGCCATTGGCACTAAAATGATTGCATTCGCTAGTAAAACCGTTTGTATGTTCTGTTGTTTAACGTTTACATTACTGATGAAGCGCGCTAATAACAAGCCTGTACCAATTTTTGCAAACTCAGCTGGCTGAATACCCATGGATCCAATTCCCAACCAAGCATGCGCACCGTTTACAGCTGGCATAAAAAGAACAATCACCAATAAAACCAGCGTAAACAAATAGATTGGGACACAAAACTTCCGATAAATGTCTGAATCAATCAAGAAAACCATCAAACCTAGAAACAGGGAAACACCCACCCACATGATTTGCTTACCATACTTTTGAGAGAAATCAAAAATATTTGGATGATCTTCATTGAAAGCTGTAGAATACACGGTCGCCACTCCCATGATTAATAAAATCATGTAGACAATGAACAAGGGCCAATCCAGGTGCGCAACTAGTGATTCGTTCTTTCTCATTTATAGACGAAGTTTGCTTCGAGAATTATTTTCTCACGTTCTTTCTCCGTGATTTTTCGAGTTAAATATTTTTCAATCATTAATCCTGCAGTTGGTGCAGCCCAAAGTCCACCACCACCTTTTGCATTTTCAATGAACACGGCAATAGCAATTTTCGGTTTATACATTGGAGCAAATGCAACAAATACCGAGTGATCGTCTCCATGCGGATTTTGAACCGTTCCCGTTTTACCACAAACAATAATGTCTTTCAACTGGGCACGTTTTCCAGTTCCTCCTGGTTCATGCACAACTCGGCGCATTCCTTCAACAATCGTCGCATAATGTCTCGATTCGACCATCGCATAATGCTTTTTGCGGAATTCAGGCAATGGTCCATTTTTACCGATTGACTTAACGAAATGCGGTGTAATGTACCAACCACGATTGGCAATGATGGCAGCAATATTGGCCATGTGCAAAGGTGTCAACATTACTTCTCCTTGACCAATCGAAATGGAACGAATCGTAGAAAAGGCCCAACGATGGTGACCGTACCATTTATCGTAATAGGCCGCATCGGGAATCGAACCTGCGCGCAAACCAGTAATATCTGTTTCCAATTTTTGTCCCAAACCAAAGCTGTGCATGTATTTTGCCCACAGGTTTAATCCAATTTCTGCGTCTTCAAAATTGCTGCGTTTTTTTCCTTGTTGAATGATTCTCCTCGTAACAGCGTAATAATAGGGGTTACACGAGTGTTTGATAGCATCAGCCAAATTTCCTGCACTCGGGTGATTGTGACAACCAACAACCGATTTATTACACGGAAAGCCCGACTCAGGCGTAATCACTCCTTCTTGCAAACCAATTAATGAATTCAATAATTTGAATGTCGACCCTGGTGGATATTCTGAAGACAAGGGTCTCGGAAGCAAAGGCATGTTTGGATCTTTCAACAATTTCGGGTAATTCGTAGAAATGTTGCGTTTTCCAATCAATAAATTGGGATCATACGACGGAGCGGAAACCAAGGCTAAAATTTCACCTGTATTTGGTTCAATCGCAACGATGCAACCACGTTTATTTTGTAATAATTTTTCTCCGTAAGCCTGTAAAAGAATGTCAACTCCCAATTTCAAGGCTGGACCTTGCAATGCTGTTGTGTCGTATTTTCCATCGGCATAGGGTTCAATCGCATTGTTCATTGCCGAAGTAACAATGTAACGAATTCCTTTTCTTCCGCGCAATTCTTTTTCGTAAAAGCGTTCTAGACCAGCTCGACCAATGTTGTTTCCTGGTTTGTAGAAATGATCTGCATCTACTTCTTCGGCATTTACTTCGGATAGGTAACCAACGATATTAGCTCCATTTGCAAAGGGATAAGAACGCATACTTGTCACCTCTTCATAAAATCCTGGGAAATCTTCCAAGTGAGGAGCAATGTTTGCAATTTCATCCAGTGTTAATTCCTTCAAAAAAGGATAAGCACGAATCTTTTGGTAGTTCGGCGTTGTTTTTCCTGTGTGTTTATTGCGATAAACTCCTTCTCCTTCGCGAATGTCGATGAAACGCTGACGCACTTCTTCTCTTGTCCAACCGATCAATTTTGCAAAAGCGACAGTATCCAAATTTTGGATATCCGCTTCGACCATCATCAAATTGTAATACGTACGATTGGAAACGATTTTCTTGCCATTTCGGTCAAACAAAACACCTCGTGGAGGCGTTATTTCTTTTCGTTTTTCTGCAATTTCTTGTGCACGAAGCGTCCAGGTATCATCCATCACCTGCATATAAAAAATGCGCATGGCATAGATAAGACCTACCAATACCACAAAGGTGATGATTACATATTTTCGTGCATCAAAATTCATCTTTCTTGCGGCTTAGAAACAAGTAATGCTTGCAATAACAAACAAATTAAAAAAGAAAGAGGTAAACTAACGAATGTTTTTTGAAGAATTAACAGAATGTCATTTAAGCGGAACATTTCCAGCACGAAAAACCAAAAATGGTGAATGAACAAAAGCGTTCCGAAAACATAAATGAACCAGCGTGTTCCCATTTCATAAATGTTTCCTTCTTTCAAATTGTCGTAACCGTCTCGTGGAGCAAACATCTTGAAAATCTGAGGGCGCAAATAAGCCACCAACAACAAAGACGAGGCATGTAAACCATACGTGTTTGAAATGGAATCAATCGCCATTCCCATCACGAAAGCAATTGCCAATAAATAAATTGTTCCAAGCTCAAATGGCAAAAGAATAATTAACAAGGGATATACCATCAATTGGATTCCCCAACCAATTTCCAGCTGATTCAAGATCAAAGACTGAAGAATAACCAACAGTACAAAACGAATACTATGTTTAATTACCTCATTCATCTTCTTTATCTGCTGGTATTAGTGCCTCCAAGGCGTGTTGTTCTTCTTGCATTAAATTCTTAATCACATAAACGCGTTGTATCGTTCGGAAATCTTCTGAATAGCGAATCGCAACATCCCACAATGGTTTTCCTTCTACTGGATTCAATTTACGCACATACCCAACGGTTAAACCGCGTGGAAAATACCCTGAGCCACCGCGCGTTACAACTTTCGACCACAATTTGATTTTTAAGTCATTTGAAATTCCTGTGATTGATCCAATTCGCGGATCACGACCATCCCATTTCAACAAACCTACCATTCCAATTGGTTCAATCATTACATCCAAATTGATGTCTTCTGTTAACACAGATTTCACAACGCTGTAGTTTTCGCTTGTATTGTGAATGATACCAACAATTCCTTTTTCAGAGAACACACCCATGTTGCGCTTTATTCCTTGTTTCGAACCGATGTTCAATGTAAAGTAATTATTGCGTTTGGTTACAGTTGAATTAATAACTGTAGCAGGAATGTATTCATATTGCTGACGGTACAAGGTATCATCAATTTTTACCAAACCGTATTGCAAACGGTGGAAACTTTGTGGCAAGCGACCTCTCAACAAAATATTTTCACGCTGCAAGGCATCGTTGTTTTTGCTCAAGTTAAAATGCTTGGTTACATCGTTTCGCATTTCAAGAATGGAACCGTTAATTGATGAGGCAGTTGTTAAATATTGCGCCCGTGGAAACTGTAAAAATGAGAAATAAGTGGACAGTGCAAAGATTTGCAAAACCACAAAAACCAAGAATACACGGAAACGCCTAAAAAAGGCTATCAAATTGCGCATGCACAAAGATAAAAAAGTCCCGGTAAATATGTACCGGGACTTTCAAATTAATCTCTAATCAAGAATTGGAAACGATCAATGTTTTTCAAAGCAATGCTCGTTCCTCTGGCTACAGCTCTTAGCGGGTCTTCCGCGATGTGAACTGGTAGCTTAGTTTTCGCTGAAATTCGTTTATCTAAACCTCTCAACATCGAACCTCCACCTGCTAAGTAGATACCTGTTTTGTAGATATCTGCAGAAAGTTCTGGTGGTGTCATCTCCAAAGCACTTAATATCGCTTCTTCAATTTTCGAAATTGTTTTATCCAAGGCGTGGGCAACTTCCGAATACGTAATGATAATTTCCTTTGGAATTCCCGTCATAAGGTCACGACCACGAACGGCGAAATCTTCTGGTGGATTATCTAATTCAGGTAAAGCGGCACCCACTTCAATTTTAATTTGTTCTGCTGTACGTTCACCCACCAAAATGTTGTGTTGACGACGCATGTATTCTTCAATGTCATTTGTGAAATCATCACCCGCAATACGGATTGATTTATCACAAACAATTCCTCCCAAAGCAATGACAGCAATTTCAGAAGTACCACCACCGATATCAATGATCATGTTACCCATTGGTTCTTCAACATCGATTCCGATACCAATTGCTGCTGCCATCGGTTCGTGAATCAAATATACTTCTTTCGCGCCTGCATGTTCAGCAGAGTCACGTACTGCACGTTTTTCAACTTCGGTAATACCTGATGGGATACAGATTACCATGCGTAAAGTTGGATTAAACAAGCTTCTTCCTGGATTAATCATTTTGATCATTCCACGAATCATTTGTTCGGCACTTTGGAAATCGGCAATTACACCATCTTTCAGCGGACGTACTGTTTCAATCAATTTATGGGTTTTCCCATGCATCTGTTGTGCCTTCTTTCCGATGGCAACCACTTTTCCTGATTGAATGTCTTTTGCAACGATCGAAGGCTCATCCACCACTACCTTATCATTCATGATAATCAGCGTGTTTGCCGTTCCTAAGTCGATTGCAATTTCTTGCGTTAAAAAGCTAAATAATCCCATGTTTTTGTGTTCGCTTCTTTTTAGTAGCTTATAATGTTAAGCAGTTTCTTCGTAAAATTTGAAATTTTGTTACACTTTTCGACAAATAAATGTTTTTTAGTGTTTAAAATGTCTGTTACCTGTGAACACCATTGCCATGTTGTGTTCGTTACAGTAATCAATTGATAACTCGTCTTTTATCGATCCACCTGGTTGAAT
>JBDLVK010000067.1:0-24848 GCA_039804825.1 Bacteroidota bacterium | reverse complement strand
GGTGTTCTTAAAGCCATCGCTCGCTTGGATCAGCAGGATGAAGCGGTTTTTCAAGTTCGATTTGTAGCGGTTGAAAAAGCGGAACAAGGTTCAGGATATGGTCGTAAAATCATGGAAGCCACCGAACAAAAAGCAAAAGAACTCAACGGTCAGAAAATCATTTTACATGCACGCGACTACGCGGTTGACTTTTATTTGAAATTAAACTACACGCTGATTGAACCTTCTTACAAATTATTTGATGTACTCCAGCATTTTCTGATGGAGAAAAAAATCTAAGCATTCAATAAGATTTTATCATTTGATGTAACTTTTTTGATTTTCACGACATTTACGGATAAGCAAAATCAATGAAAGAATCAAAAGAAGAAAAATTTATGCAACTGTATCATCCTATCAATGATAGATTTGAAAGGTTTTGCATTGCCCGATCTTTTGGTATAATGGATTACAAGGATTTAATGCATGATACTCTAATTGTTGCTTTTGAAAAAATTGAACGAATCTCAAATGAAAAATCATTCCTTTATTTTCTATTTGGAACTGCTGTGAGAATATTGTCGAATCATCGCAAAAAAAACAGACCCAACTTATCAGAAAACAGTCTGAAAGAATTCGAGAATAAGGTTGACTCAACAAATATCGATCTTGATTTTGAAATTGTCAATTTATACAATCAACTTGCAAAGCTCGAGCAAAAAACGAAGGAATGCATCATACTATTTGAAATATCTGGCTTTTCAATTAAAGAAATTATGATTATCCAAAACTCTGGTGAGTCTGCTGTTAAACAACGTTTAAGTAGAGGACGTAAAGAACTTTTGGAATTATTGAAATCAAGTGAATTAATCAATCTAAAAAATGAAAACTGAAGAAAAATTAACCATTCTTTTTGATGCTTTAAAGACGAAGGAAGCTCAAATTTCAACGCCCATAATTAATGAGTGGATTCATTCAAAACCTTTATTTATTATCCCGTTGAAAACCCGAATTTGGATTGAATTTCAAACAATTTTCTCTGTAAAAGTCGCATTTCTTTTTTCTTTTGTTGGTCTGTCAATTGGCACCTTAATCATTTTCTCCATGATGAATGAAAAGAGTGCAAAAACGACTAAATCTGAACTGATCTATACTGATAAATCCAAAGCAAAGAACGAGTCAATCATTTTGACCAAAACTCCCAATCCACTTAACTACAGCAGGAAAATTACAAATGAAAAATCGGATAAAACTACAGATGGTGGCTATTTTATAGGCCAAGCTAAACTTATGCCTATCCAAAGTAAGTTACTTGAAACCAATTTTACGTCAAATAGTGTAACTACCAAAAATACAATGATTTGGGCTGGTGTCTTTAAAAATTATTCTGATTATTTAAATGGTAAGTTTTGCGATAGCGTTCCTATTAACATGGATAAAAACAAAATATACATTGGATCATTTGATCGACTCATTGTTAAAACACCAGAACGAAAATCAGTGTATAAATTAGGTTCCGTTTACGGTTATTTCGATGGAATAAACTTGCATAGATATCGTATTACAAATTCTAATTGGGATGATTTTGGCTATTTTACAGTAAGAGACACGAATGGATTGATACTTTACAGTCAATATCAATTTGGGTACAAAGGAACCCAATCAACAGGCTTTTATTACAGTAAAACGCTCAACTCAGAAATAAAAGCATTAAGCTATAAGAATTTAAAACAAGATTTTTCAGACACTGAGTTTCCAAAAACAATTAAACCTAAGATTGACAAATTGATCAATTTGAGCAAAAATAAATGGATGATTTCCTTAAAAGAAATAAATGAAGCCTATAAAAAATACTATTTTTAGACCTAGGTATACACAAAAGAATTATCTATGAATGGCAAGCTGAATAGATTAATCAATTTCATATGCTACAAGAAATAAAGAACATTGATTTATCATTGATCCAAAAACTTCAATTGATGCATCTCTGGAACAATGAATATCCAGCAAGTTTAGCGCATAAAACGATTGAAGATTTCGAATCGTATTTATCGACTTTATCCTATTGCAAGCATTATTCATTAGCGGAAAACAATTCAATTTATGCGTGGGGATTTGAATTTGACAGAAACGAAGAACGCTGGTTTGCCTTGATCATCCATTCTGCTTATCAAGGAAAAGGAATTGGTTCAAAACTCCTAAATCGCATGAAGCACGAAAACAAAACCTTAAACGGATGGGTAATTGATCACGCTAATGCCAAAATGAGCGATGGTAGTTTTTATCGTTCACCCATGAATTTCTATCTGAAAAATGGATTTCATATTATTTCTCATCAACGCATCGATAATGAGGTAATCTCAGCCGTTAAAATTCAATGGAATAATTAATCAACAAAGCGCATCAATTGCGATGCTTTGAAATCCCATTCTGGAGTTTCCAATAAATCTCCGAAATCGGTCGAAAACCAAGGCGAAGCATTTTCATCATTCGGATTAATCAATACTTGAATTTCTTGTGCCGGCATGTAGCTTTGAGCCAACATGAATACCTGCTTTCCTGTTTTAACATTTGTCGCTTTATCCACAACAATCACTGCATGACCAGGAGAACCTCCTAAAATAAACACATCACCAATTTGAATGTCTTTCACCGCAACCGACTTTAATTCTTTCGATAAAGAAAGCGTTCCAGCGTAATTGAAAATCATTTCCATGTAAGCCCATAAATCTGCAGAAGTATTTGAAGCAGCCTTTTTCTGCATCCATGAAACGCTATTTCCACTCACAGCGATTCGCTTTCCTTTCATCCATTCGGAATAATCAGCTCGAAATCCATTTGTGAAATTAAAGTGAATCGAAGCATATTTTTTTTGTGACCACAAATATTCAGCGCGTAAGCGCATTACTGCATCAGCACATTGATGTAAATCTCTCTTTCCAATTGGTAAATCAACAACAGCACAATAAACATTTGGTTTTGTTTTCTCGCGACCATCGTACAACTTCACAAAAGAACCTGCTGGTTTTAAAGGTAATTTTCTCAAATAAACGCCGAAAGATGTTGAATCTAAACTGTCACGCACAAAACCTTCTGGCACATTGAATCGATCTTGTAGAAATTTTCCGCCCGAATTCTCTATTAAAAATTCTTGATTGTTGCGTTCCTCACCAGAAACTTGTTGATACGAACAAGCTAAAAACAATACAATTCCAATGGTACTAAAAAGGAGAATTTTCATAGTGAAATTTTAACTAAAACTCGATTCACCATGAAGGTAACAAAGATTGATTAATCTTTTTTCTTTTTCATTTTTTCTTCGATCTTTTTCGTAATCAAATTGAATAAAAGTTTAGCTTCTTTCTCTTCCAATTTACGACCAAAACGAATGACTTTTCCCATGTATTCAAATTCCAAACGTTCTCCACCACGAATCCAAGGTGAGGCTTCCCAAATTGCTTGGAATGAGCGCTCTTTTGGTGTCGACATCGTAATTTTCTTTATATTCTCGAAATAATACGGCGTTGCCTTTCCGTAATTTTTGACCGATTTTTTATAGGTAAATGATGCCTCGTTGATTTTAATTAATTCCTTCCCCCACATTAGCCAAGCAAAAGAACGAAAAACTTTTACTGCATAATAGGTCCAAAACGACATGAAAATATAGATGATTAGGTTTTCTTGGTCGGTCAATTTAAAGGTAAAATAGGACCAGACAACTGTTGCACCGATTACAGTCCACATCGCAACCCATGCTCCCATCAATCCTTTTATCCACGTTACATTCTCAGGATAAATTACAATTGTGGTTTTTGCTTTATCGTCAACAAAACTAATACGCTCACCAATCCATTTCATGGTACAAAACTACCGAATATTTTTTGGATTTGATCATTCATTTGGATTGGAAAACAATTTTAATAATTGGGACTGGCGCGGACCGATGGGTACAGACAGGTCGAACCTGTCTCAACGTTCGATTGTGATTTTTCAAAAAAAAAACGGACAAGTAAAAAACCTGTCCGTTCTCATTTATTGTATTGCTATTTGAGCTTATTCAATAATCAATCGTTTGATCATTTTTTCATTGTTAATTGTCACTTCAACCACATAAACACCAGCAGTTAAATCTGCTGTATTTAGTTGAA
Source organism: Bacteroidota bacterium (assembly GCA_039804825.1). Taxonomy (GTDB): domain Bacteria; phylum Bacteroidota; class Bacteroidia; order Flavobacteriales_D; family Crocinitomicaceae; genus M0103. Next base: position 20,721 of record JBDLVK010000067.1, on the reverse strand, counting down.
TTGTAGAAGAACCATTCAATGAGCCATAGTTTCTAGCTGCAATTTCTTGTCCTGCCATATCAATTAAACGTACTTCAACAGTTGATTCTTTTTTCAAGTTCAATGCTACAGTTGCGTTATCAGTTGTTGGATTTGGATACAATTTAAATGCTGCATCGATTTGATCCAATGTCAATTCTTCTGTTCCTGCCATTGTTCCGTTTACGTAACCGTTAGAAACAGCTTCAGTAATTGTTGCTTTTCCCGCGTTATCAATTCTTCCTGCAGGATCCATCAACATCCCGATAATGTGAATTTTTGTTTCATCCCATGAAGCAGGTAAAATGAATAAGAAATTAACTGTATAAACATCTCCAGCATTTACCGTTGCAGGGAAACTATTCGCGTAACCAGCATATGAAGGCTGAATTGCTCGTCCAACGTGATTGTATACCATTTGTGCTGCTGGAACTGGATTTGGAAGAGCTTCGAAACCACCCATTACCCCATTTGCTCCTCCTGAATAAGCATTTGATTGATTATAAGCAGAAGTTGTCCCAGTTACCTCATCTTCCGTTAATACACATGCAATTTTGTAATTGTTGTTTGCTGCTGATTGGAAATCTGCAGAAACTGAAACATACAACATGCGTGTTGCAGGATCCCAAGTTGCTCCATTGTTAATGAAAGCAGCCGGTGCCGTTTGCAAACGTGCGTAAAAATCTGGTCCCATTCCTGATGGATCCACATCTGTTCCACGATCTACCAATGCACTTGGATATCCTCCTATCAAAGATGCCATTCCTGCATCGTATTCAGTAACCGTCATTGGATCTGAATTATGAACTGCGACACCAGCCCAAAAATCACCAAATTCTTGTTCAAATAAATCCATGTAAACAGCTCCACGTGGACACCATTGACACCATGTGCCTGTTGCTTCTTCTCCAACAACCATTTTACCAGCTGCAGGAACGACAGGATTAACAGTAATTGCAGTTGAATTATCTGCAGGGTCATTATCCGTTCCACCATTTACGTTTGATACAGTAGCAGTTGCAACGTGTGCACCTGGAGCCAATGTAATGTTTGTAAATGTTACTTGGTAAGAAGCCAAAGAAGCTAAATTTTGTCCCGTAATATTTTGTGTATATGGTGTTCCGTTGTAATCCAAAACAACATCAAATGATGTTAATGGAGTTGATCCACCATTTAAAATACTAACGACAGGATTTACCACTTGAGTCGCAATATTTCCACCCATATCCAAACCACTAACCGCAGCATTCAATGTTGGTAATGCGTAAGTTGCGTGATCATAACTTACGTCATCAACGAAAAACTGAGAACCTTGTAATGGAAAAATATCAATTGAACGAATTGAATTGATACTGTTTTCCCAAACACCGATTGAGTTACCATCAATGAATGCTTCCCACAAACCAATCGTTAAGTTCGCTTTAATTTGCAACGTGAACCAAGAAGCATGCGTAAATGATCCTGTTGCCAATTCAGCTGTTACACCATCGTCGATTGTCAATACACCATTTGCAAAGTTTGCATTCATTGCCCAAGTTGTACCAATTGGCTGAACTGCTTGGAAATTGAAGTAAGCTGATTTACCTGTGTTCACATAAAAATCTGCTTGGAAAGTAAAAATTCCACTTGTATATGTCGAACCGAAATCCAATACACAATCTTGTGGTCCACCACCTGAAGCAGTTGAGTTGAAATAAATTGATTTTGTACCACTTGAAGCTTGAGTTGTAGAAACAATTCCATCTTCAGTTCCTCCTTCAACTCCATCCCATGTTGACCAGTTTGGAGATTGTGGCCCTAATGCTCCTGTATTGTATGCTTCAAAATCGTCAGAAAACAACTGTGCATTGACAGTTCCTGCGAAAAATAAAGCGCCTAATAAATAGGTAATTTTTTTCATAAGCGTTTGTTTGTTTTACGGTTTTAACAAGCTAAATGTACGATAAGATTTTGTACTAGGTTGCTATCTATCATTTTATTTGATTGTACATTCTTGAAATCCAAACTAGTTGAAATAACGAAAATCCTGACCATTCTTAATGGTTTGAATCATTTCGTAAATCAATCGAATGGTGTTTTCAACATCTTCTTTTCTCACTGTTTCAACGGTTGTATGCATGTAACGCAATGGCAACGAAATTAACGCACTTGCAACTCCTTCATTGGAATAGGCAAATGCATCTGTATCTGTTCCCGTTGCACGTGAAGCTGCAGCTCGTTGGAAAGGAATTTTGTTCTTTTCCGCTGTTTTAATAATTTGCTTCAATAAGTTGTTTTGCACTGCTGGACCGTAAGTTAAAACTGGGCCATCGCCCGATTTTAAATCGCCGTTTTCCACTTTGTCAACCATTGGTGTGTGGGTGTCATGACAAACATCAGTAATAATAGCTACATCTGGTTTGATGCGCTGCGCAATCATTTCGGCACCTCTCAATCCAACTTCTTCTTGAACAGAATTGACTATGTATAATCCAAAAGGTAATTGAATGTTGTTCTCTTTTAATAAGCGTGCTACTTCAGCAATCATGAATCCACCAACACGGTTATCCAAGGCACGACCAACATATCGGTTTTTATTCAATATCATGAACTCATCTTCAAATGTGACAACACAACCTACATGCACACCTAGCTTTTCAATCTCTTCTTTTGAACTGCATCCACAATCCAAGAAGATGTTTTTCATGCTCGGCGTTTCTTCTTTTTGAGCACGCATGTGAATTGCTGGCCAACCGAAAATTGCTTTAACGATTCCTTTATCCGTATGGATATTTACGCGTTTCGAAGGCGCAATCATGTGATCTGAACCACCATTTCTTCTCAAGTAAATGAAACCATCTTTCGTGATGTAATGCACAAACCAAGAAATTTCGTCTGCGTGTGCTTCAATCACAACTTTGTATTCTGCTTTTGGATTAATTACACCAACTACAGAACCATAATTGTCTGTGAAATATTCGTCGATGTATGGTTTAATATATGACAACCACAATTTTTGTCCTTCTGATTCAAATCCAGTTGGACTAGGATTGTTTAAGTATTTTTCAAGAAATTTTTCTGATTTCGGGGTAATCACTTTTTTCATTTGTGTTGATTTATTGTCTACACAAACATACTGTTTTGAAGGGACTTTTAAAAGGAAACCTGATTTACTTCATCAAGGTGACATTTCCTTTGATGATGGATTCATCTCCATCGATACAAATGGCCTTCAAGTAATAATCATACACATCTGGATCCAAGTGTTTTCCTCGGAAGGTACCATCCCAGCCTATTAAACGATCTGTTGATTCAAATACCATTTCTCCCCAACGATCAAATACGCGGAAGAGCATACCTTCGATCAATTCGCCTCGAACGTATAGCACATCATTTTCTCCATCTCCGTTTGGTGTAAAAGCATTTGGTACATAAATATAGGAATCGTCGCATAAGAAGGTGAAAACTCGCACTAATACAGTGTCTTGACGTGTACAGATTCCATCCGATGCGGAAAGCGTGTAAATCGTATTTTGATCAACAACTGCTGCTGTTGCTTGTGCTGTTGGATTCGATATTTGTTCTGTTGGAAACCACGAATACGTTAAACCACTTGGTTGTGCAGTTAATGTTGTCGTACCACCGGCTGGAACCAATAAAGGATTGGCAGAAGCTACAACACTTCCTGGGGCAATCGAACTTACTGCTATAAAAATTGAATCTTGCACAACACAACCGTTTGTGGCAGTTGCAGTAACATAAACGTATTGAGAAATTGGAGGCTGAACTACTACTTGATTTGTTACACTTGGCGTTACAATAATCGAACTTGGTGACCAAGCATAGGAGAACGTGAATGCTGGATTGGTATTGTTTGCAGTAACAATTGTTGTTTCTCCAGCACAAATAGAATCACTCGCAGAAAGTGAAATGGCGGAACTTACAAAATCGACGACGACACTGTCTTTTTGATAACAACCTGCGTTACCTGCCATGACATAATACGTTGTACTTCCAGAAGGTAAAATTGTCAACGCAGAATCGTTCACTGAAGTATTCAACGTATCTGAAAATGTTGCATCTGATGACCAAATGAAGAAATCAGCCGTACCAAAACTATTCGCAGTTAAAGTAATTGGAACTGGATTACACAAAGAAATAGCATTGTTCACATTCAATTGAACCGAATCTGTCACCGTAATTGAAATCAAGGCTGTATCTATCAACAAACATACACTATCTGTTACATACAAATAGATATCGTAAACGCCTGGTGTGTCGTAGGTAATTGTTGGGTTGAACATTACTGAAGTTGTATCACCATTTCCGAAATCCCACAGGTACGAATCTGAAGTCGTTGAGAAATTATCCAATGTGACTGTAAATGATGCACATCCAAGCGTTTGATCAGCTGTAAATTCAGCATTAGGAATTAACTGGAAATCAAATTTAAAAACGATGTTATTACAGTTCGAACTTAAATTGTTATTCGACCATGCTCCTGGAGTTGTCGGAAAATCAGAATGACCTCCACATCCTCCACATACAGATTGATAAACTACTCCATTTTTATCGAAACGAGACGTTCCTCCATCTACATGTTCGTTTGCTTGATTTCCTCCTAAATAGGAACCGTACAGTAAACTTGTAAATTCTCTTGCAATCACAATCAGGTAAAAATCAAAGCCATTTGGAGGAGTCGTTTGAAATGCATTCGATGAAATCGGCATACCTGAAAGTGGTGTTCCTTGCAAAATATTCGCACCCCAGCCAGAGATGTACATGTTTCCACAGATATCGACGAGAAATGCTGAAGGCGAAATATTAATGGTTGACATCCCATTTCCAAAAGTCGTTGAATTTAAATTCGTTGTTAACCCAGGATTCAATTTTATCACAAATTGGCTAGAATTTGGATTCACAAAACCAGCATTGAACACTGGAAACATCCCTCCAGCCGATTGTCCAACAGCAAATACATTGTCATTTCTATCAATTTCAACAAAGAAAGCTTGATCATAATTAATAGTTCCAATGTACGTTGCATTTGTTACCGCACTTGCACTTGGATTTAATTTCACAATAAAACCATCCGTTTTTCCGCCGTTGTATGTTGGTTGAAAACCTCCTGAAGTAAAGGGTAAATTGGACGAACTCGTTCCACCACCAAACACAATGTTCAAACTAGAATCGATTTTCACTGAATAACAAGCATCGTTGTTACTTCCTCCATAATAACTTGACCATTGCAAGGTGGATAAGTTGGAAGATAATTTAAAGACAACACCATCTTGCATACCAGCGTTTGTTGATTGAAATGCATTTAGCACGGGAAAATCCAATGATTTTGAACAGGAAGCAACAATGCAATTCCCAACAGAATCCAACATGATTTCTCCACGGAACTGATCGCCGTAATTTGATGTTAATGAATCGTAATTCGCGACTGTATTGTAGGTTCCTGAAGTGATTTTCGTATTGATTCCGTCGTTTAATGATCCTCCCATGTAGGTTGAACCCAGCAAATTGTGCCCGTTAGAGGAAATTTTTGCCACATAAATATCCGTTCCTTGGTTCGTAAAATACACACCATTAAAATAGAAATTGGAATTCGCTGTTCCACCAGAATGGGTTGTTTGATAACCATTAACTATTGGAAAATCGGTACTCGAAGTTGCACCATAAATGTATAAATTGTTCAAGGCATCACAAATCAAACTATGCGCAGTTTCAGTTCCTTGATTGGCATCTCCTCCACCCAAAAAAGTCGTCCATAACATGTTTGTTCCATCAGCAGCATATTTCGAAACATACACATCAGTAATTCCATAAACACCATTTGTTGCCAGTGTAAAATTCGAATTGGGATCGTATACACCATTGTCTGGCGTTGGATACGCATTTCCAAAAACAGTTCCCGCTGAATAAGCTGTTCCATCATGACCATAGGTTGCTGTCATTCCAAAATTATCAGTAACAGAACCAGAATACGTTGCAAATACCAAGACTGGATCTATCACCAAAATGGCGTTTTTGTTGTAATTTCCAAGTTTGAAAGTCACATTGTTGCCATTCAAAACGAATTCACACGGAACTTCAATGATTTTACCATTCACAACTTGATAGGAATAGGGTTTTTGCTCCATGATATTGCCCAGCGGCGTTTTCACAAGCAAATTTCCTTTTTTGTCAATGCTCAACTTTTCTTGTCCAGCATAATTCAACACCAATTGTGAAGCATCAATGTTTGGTTGCACGTGAAATTCGTACTTCAATTGCTCCTGTTCTTCAATCAATTTCAAATCAATTCCATTGTACAAATTGCGCAAAATTGCTTCACTGTAACCGTGCACATCGGAAGCCCATTTGGATTGATTATTTCCAAGAAAATAATTGTAGTAAGCAGTTGTTGGACCTAGTTTTTCTATTTGTGTAACATCATTCGCTCCTTGAAAATTCAAATGAACAACAGTCTGAGGAATTACGGTATTGATCTCAACGTCTCTCGGATTTCCGTGAAGTTCTTTTAAGGCTGAAAAATCTTGTAAGTGAAAAACGAACTTCTTTTGTTGCACCCAAAGATTTCCACCCGTAAAACGAGCTTTGAAAAGAATTGGATCCTCCCACTGTCCTTTGTTCTCAATAAACGCATGATGAATAGAATGCGGCGCATGCTCAATTTCCTGCGCAAACAGTGAAAATGTAGAGCAAATTAGAAAAGTAGTAATTCGATTTTTCAAACGCATTCCGTGCAATTGTTTGTGAACTAAATTAATGAATTTTCATTTAAAGACGTGAAAAAATGAAAGTTGGTGCAGTATCAATGAGAATTAGCTACAAAAAAACAGTTTTTCACACCATTTTATCACTCAAAAATTTTAATTTCGTAAGTCTCTGAAAACAGAGTTTTTTATACGCTTTTATTACGCTTTATGAAGAATCGCATTACTTCACTTTTTAATATTCAATATCCCATAATTCAAGCAGGAATGATTTGGTGCTCAGGCTGGGAATTAGCTTCGGCTGTTTCAAATGCAGGTGGATTGGGAATCATTGGCTCAGGATCGATGTACCCAGAAATTTTGGAAGAACAAGTGATCAAATGCAAAGCGGCTACTGATAAACCTTTTGCGGTGAACTTGCCAATGCTTTATCCTGATATCGATAAACACATCGAGACGGTTATCAAACATAAGGTTCCAATTGTTTTTACATCTGCTGGAAATCCAAAAACGTGGACGGCGCATTTAAAATCGCACGGAATTACTGTTGTGCACGTGGTTTCAAGTGTGAAATTTGCTTTGAAAGCGCAAGAAGCAGGCGTTGATGCAATTGTTGCAGAAGGATTTGAAGCAGGTGGACACAACGGTCGTGATGAAACAACAACACTTTGTTTGATTCCAATGGTTGCGAAAGAATTGTCTATTCCGTTGATTGCTGCTGGTGGAATTGGAACAGGACGTGGAATGTTGGCCGCTATGAATTTAGGTGCTGACGCGGTTCAAATCGGAAGTCGTTTTGTAGCCACTCCAGAATCAAGTGCGCATGCAAACTTCAAAAAAGTCGTTGTTGATTCGAAAGAAGGTGACACACTTTTAACCTTGAAAGAATTGACACCTGTTCGTTTGGTGAAGAATGAATTTTTTCATCAATTGGAAAAAGCCTACGAAAACTTTGCAAGTCCCGAAGAATTAACTGCATTGTTAGGTCGCGGCCGTGCGAAAAAAGGCATGTTTGAAGGAGACATTGTGGAAGGAGAATTAGAAATTGGTCAAATTGCTGGACTAATTGACGAAATAAAGCCTGCAGCGGAAATCGTTTCAGAAATACTAACAGAATATAGACAAGCCTTGAGCGAACAACAAACTGAAAAATATCAATTTTAATGATCAAATTCGAACGATTTAAATTAGACAACGGACTTACCGTTCTTTTCCATAAAGATCCAACTACTCCATTAGCTGTTGTGAACACCTTATTTGATGTTGGCGCACGCGATGAAGTGGAAGAAAAAACGGGATTCGCCCATTTATTTGAACATTTGATGTTCGGTGGATCAGTGAATATTCCTGATTTTGATGCTCCATTGCAAATGGCTGGTGGCGAGAGTAACGCTTTTACCTCAAACGATATCACCAATTACTACGATGTTCTTCCTGCAAACAACTTGGAAACAGCTTTGTGGTTGGAAAGTGATCGCATGTTGTCATTGGCCTTCACTCCAAAAAGTTTGGAAGTTCAACGAAATGTGGTAATTGAAGAATTCAAGCAACGCTACCTCAATCAACCCTATGGTGATGTTTGGCTAGAATTGCGTCCATTGGCGTATGAAAAACATCCGTATAAATGGGCAACGATTGGGAAAGAAATCAAGCACATTGAAGATGCAACAATGGATGATGTGAAAGCATTTTTCCATAAACATTACAATCCTTCCAATGCCATATTATGTGTTGCTGGAAATTTTGAATTGGACTACGTAAAAGAAGTTGTTGAGAAATGGTATGGCGAAATTCCAGCTGGAATCAAACCTGCACGCATTCTTGAGGTTGAACCTGAACAAAACGAATTCAGAGAAAAAACAATCGAACGACCAGTTCCAACGGATGCATTTTATTACGCTTTCAAAATGCCTGAACGCAGAAATGAAGGTTATTACATGGCTGACGTGTTGTCGGATGCACTTGGTCGCGATAAATCTTCTCGTTTGTACATTTCCTTGAAAAAAGAGCAAAAGTTGGTTTCTGAAATTGGCGCCTACATTACGGGCGCAATGGACCAAGGATTGTTAGTGATTTCAGGAAAATTGAACGATGGCGTTTCATTTGAAGATTTGGACAAAGCACTTTGGAAAGAATTGGATAAAATTCAAACGCATCCGATTTCACAAGATGAATTAGATCGATTAATGATTAAAATTCGCACCTCAAAAGAGTTTCAAGAACAAGGATTGCTGAATCGCGCCATGAACTTGTGTGTATTTGAATTACTTGGCGATGCTGATGGAATCAATACTGAACATGAAATTTATCATGCCATTCAACCAAGTCATTTGCAAGAAACTGCTTTGCATATTTTAAAACCAACCAACTGTTCATTATTGAAAGTTAAAGCTTCGAACAATGCTTAATAGAAAAGAGACACCGGCAATTTTGCCTATCGAAAAAATAAATTTTGTCAAACCACAAGTATTCGACATTTCGACGAGCACGAAGTTGTTTTTCATGAAGGAAGTTCCGAATGAAACGACGCGCTTAGACTTGTATTTTGATGCTGGAACGATCAAAGGAGATATTGGAATTGCCTCATTTGTAAATGGTTTGTTGCTTTCTGGAACAAAAGAAAAAACATCGATTCAAATTAACAGTGAAATTGATAATCTTGGTGGATTTTTCGAATCAGGCATTTCAAACGAAAATGCTGTCATTACAATTTATTCACTTCGAGAAAATATTTTACCGATTCTTCGCGTGATTCAAGATGCGATTCAAAACCTAGCATTTATCGAACATGAAGTCGAAGAATTGATTGCTGATCGTCGTCAGAAGTTCAAACAAAATATGGAAAAAGTGAGTTTCTTGGCGCAACGCGCATTTCAACAACGTTTGTTCAATGACTCAATTTATGGACGCATTACGAATGAAAATGATTTCGATTCAATTACAATTCCAAAATTGAAGCACTTTTTTCAAGAAAATTATTTGAATGGTTTGAGTAAAGTTGTTGTTGTAGGAAACTTGAATCAAGATGATATCGATGAAATCATTGATCTAACTGGAATTTGGTCTTCAGAGGTCACTACGCAATTTGAAAATTCCATTAAAAATCTTCGCGGTGGCGCACACATTGTAAAAGATGGAGCTGTACAAACTGCCATTCGCGTGGGAAAAATTCTCTTCAACAAAACACACGAAGACTACAATGATTTCTTGATTCTGAATACCATTTTTGGTGATTATTTTGGAAGTCGTTTGATGTCGAATATTCGCGAGGACAAAGGCTATACGTATGGAATTGGAACGATGGTGGCTGAATTGCATGAAACGGGTTATTTCCTCATCGCAACAGAAGTTGGAAAAGATGTGAAAGATGCAACCTTGAAAGAAATTCAGTTTGAAATGGAACGTTTGCAAACCGAATTGGTCAGCGAAGAAGAATTGTTACTGGTGAAGAATTACATGCTCGGGCAATTATTAAAAAGTGCCGATGGTCCATATTCTATGACCGATTTGTACATGAATGTTGAGCCATATGATTTGGATTTAGACTTTTACAATAAGTCCATCGAATCGATTAATCATATCACACCTGAACGCATTCAAGAATTAGCGCAAAAATATCTTCGTTGGAACGACATGACAGTTGTTTCTGCTGGTTAGCAACTTGGATTTGATTTTTTCGTCTGCATACTATAAAGCATGATTCTACGTTAATATTACGATGCCAAGACTGTTACTCATTCTTCTGATTGTAGTTGGATTTTCATTTACTTCCAACGCTTCCCATGTGATGGGCGGAGAAATCACGTGGAAATGTCAAGGCGGAAATTACGTTTTTCAATTGGTTTTTTACCGTGATTGCAATGGTGCTGATGTCAATACCATTTCCGAAAATTTACGTGTTTGGAATCATCCTACGCTAACATCAATTACACTTCCATTCGTTTCAAGAACAGATATTTCTCCGACGTGTAATCCTGTTGCTGGATCCCCTGCTCCACTTGTATGTGGATCAGGAACAAGCGGTGGAAATGGAATTGGAGCCATTGAAAAAATCGTCTATCAAAGTGCGCCAATTTCCATTCCAGGAACTCCACCAGCAAATGGTTGGGTGTTTACCTATGAGAACTTTTCTCGAAGCAACGCCCTGACGAATATTACAAATCCTGGAACGTATGGAATCACTTTAGCTGCAAAAATGTATGCCATTGGAACAAGCGCCGGAACGTGTGTTGACAATTCACCCATTTTCTTGCAAGCTCCCAATTTTGTGACTTGTGCCGGTTCACCTTATGTTTACAACATGAACGCGGTGGATCCTGATTTGGATTCTTTGTCAATTGATTTTGGAATTCCATACAATAATTTTCCAACGGGAGTTTATAATCCACCAACTAATCCAATTCCAGTTCCATTTGAACCTGGATTTTCTTACAGTTCTCCAACTCCCGATGCTAGTTTTAACGCTAGTAATGTTGCTGCACAAATCGATGGATCATCAGGAGAATTGAGCTTTACATCATTTAACGTTGGAAATTACACGATAAAAGTTTCTGTAAAATCCTTCCGCAATGGAATTTTAATTGCTGAAGTTGAACGTGAAATGCAGGTGGTTGTTACGGCTTGCACTGCAACGAACAATGCTCCTATAATCAATGCACCATTTGCAGGAGGTTTATTTGAAACAACGGTGAATGCTGGAAGCTTGGTTAATTTTAACCTAAGTTCGACAGATATCGAAGTATTGCAAGATGGTTCGCCGCAATCGAATTTACTTTCTGCTTCTGGACCAATGTTCGGCACCAATTTCACAAGTACTTCGGGTTGCGGAATTTCGCCATGTGCAACCTTAAATTCAACACCAATTATTTCAGGAATACAAGGTGTTTCAACAACATTCAATTGGCAAACCGATTGTGATCATTTGGTTGGAGCCGATGGAAATGCGCAAGATTTGATTCCTTACCATTTTGTCTTCAAAATTCAAGATGATTATTGCCAAGTGCCAAAAGTGAGTTACGCAACTGTTACTATAAATGTTATTAATCCTGGTGTAATTCAAGCACCAGTTATCAATTGCATTCATTCGGATCCAGCAGGTAATGTGACGATTGAATGGAATCCTGTTGCAAACCCAAGTGGAACTTTTGTCGAATATCAAATCCATTCTGTACAAAACGGTTTATTGGCAACACTTCCAGCAATTGGAACTAATTCGTGGATTGATCCGCTTGTCACGCAGCAAAATGATTATTTCATCGCAGTAGTTTCTGGATGCAATGGAAATACAACGCGATACAGCGATACAGTTTCAAATATTTACTTGGCATTAACCAATCCAACTAACGGAACAGCAATACTTCAGTGGAATGATCCGACTGCTACACAACAAGCAAGCATGAACGATTTTTATTACATCTTTCGAGAATATCCTGCTGGAACTTGGACAATGATTGACAGTGTTGCTTATGGTTTGAACTTTTACAAAGATACAATTGACATTTGCCAAGCCTTTTTGAATTACCAAATTGTGTTAGAAAATCAACCATGCGATTTCACATCAAATGTTGAAGGAGATGATTTTGAGGATATGTTAACACCTTCTATTCCTGTCATCTCAAATGTAAGCATTGATACCTTAACGAATAATGTAAGCATCAATTGGAATCAGAATAACCAACCAGATACGTATGGCTATGTTATTTACACCTTCGATGCGAATGGCTTCTTGTATGAAATGGATACCGTTTGGGGAATTTCCAATACAACTTACACGTATTCACCAGATGTTTCAGTTGGACCACTTTCCTATTCTGTTGCTGCTTTCGATTCTTGTTACACACCTTCCATTCCTCCAACATTTCAGACTTCGGCAAAAGCGGATGTCAATACAACAATGTTCCTTTCTACCAATTTGTTGATTTGTAGCAATGAAGTTGAATTATCGTGGACAGACTATGTTGGTTGGGCAGGAATTGGTCATTATGATGTTTATGGCAAAATCGTTGGTGGATCATGGAGTTTATTAGGAACTTCAACAATACCAAATTTCACTGCAGATGTACTTCCGCTGCAGGATTATTGCTTTTTTGTCAAAGCTTATTCGACCACTGGAGATTCTTCCTTTTCGCAAAGAGCTTGTTTGAGTATTATTGCCCCTACTCAACCTGATTTTCACTATTTACAAGTTGCAACCGTCAATGGAAATCAAGTGGATATCAAACATTTGGTTGATGTAAACGGAGGTGTTACTGCAATAGCTATTGAAAAAATGAACGATTCAGGCGTTTTTGAAGAAATCACACAATTACCAGCCGTTTCAAATAACTTAAGTTACACGGATACTGATGTCGATGTCAATGCTGTTAGTTATACTTATCGCGCTAGAATCATCGACAGTTGTGGTCAACCAGGAGCAGTTTCCAACATTGGTAAAACAATTTTATTGAAAATTCAAAAAGATGACATTCGTCTCATGAATTATTTGACGTGGAATGAATACACTGATTTTGGTGGAGCAATTTTAGGCTACAATCTCTATAGAGGAATTGATGGCAATTTCAGTGGTGCGCCAATAGCTTCTTTACCTTCATCCGCACGTTATTTCGAAGACGATTTGAACAATGTCACGTTTACTGGAAAAGTATGTTATTACGTTGAAGCGATTGAAGGAAGTAATTTATTCAATGATCCACAAATTAGTCGTTCAAACATTGCTTGTGATGTTTTTGAACCATTGATTTATATTCCAAATGCCTTTACACCTGAAGGATTGAATCCGACTTTTATTCCTGTTATTACGAATTTTGATCCAACAGATTATCGATTCACCATTATTGATCGTTGGGGACAAGTCGTGTTTCAAACGGATTCTCCTATTGAAGGTTGGTCTGGGTATATAGAAAGTTCTGGTAAAATGGCAGAAACAGGCACCTTTATTTATATGGTTGTAATGCATGACGGGAACGGAATCGAAATCGTTAAGCGCGGACATGTTAGTTTATTAAAATAGACTTAGAAAATTAAATATCTTTGGCGTGTGAAACGCATACTAATTATCCAAACAGCCTTTTTAGGAGATGTAATTTTAGCAACTCCAGTCATTTCTGAATTGAAGCGAATTTTTCCTTCTGCGGAAATTGATGTGTTGGTTAAAAAGGGAAATGAATCACTTTTACAAAACAATCCCAACATTCGGTACTGCGTAACTTTTGATAAAACAAAAGGAAAATACCGATCGATGATTCAATTGATTAAGCAGTTTCGTTCGCAAGAATATGATCTAACTATCAATTTGCATCGTTTTGCAAGCAGCGGAATCATTGCAGGATTTTCTGGTGCAAAAAAGAAATACGGTTTTAGGAAAAATCCATTTTCATTCCTCTACAGTAAAAAGTTCGAACACGAAATCAGTAACGGAACGCATGAAGTGGAGCGCAATTTATCCATCATCAAAGAATTCGGAGCTGTAACATTGAAACGTCCTGATTTATTTCCGACAAAAAGTCAATTTGATAAAGTTAAAGCTTATCAAGCCTCTCCTTATTACTGTTTTGCTCCAGCAAGTGTTTGGTTCACGAAGCAATTACCTAAAGACAAATGGATTGAACTAATCCAACGCTATTCAGGTTTGGGTCGTATTATTTTACTCGGTGGAAAAGACGATAAAAATCTGTGTAATGAAATTATTGAAGGCGCAGCAATTTCGAATGGTTTGAATTTGGCGGGTGAATTGAATTTATTGGAATCCGCTGCTTTAATGAAAAATGCTCAGCGAAATTTCGTCAATGATTCAGGTCCCTTACACATTGCATCAGCCATGAATGCACCTGTAACAGCATTTTTCTGTTCTACCATTCCAGCATTTGGATTTGGACCATTATCAGAAGATTCAATTATCCGTGAAGTTGAAAATTTGGCTTGTCGCCCTTGTGGTTTACACGGTCATAAAGCTTGTCCAAAAGGAAATTTCAAATGCGGAAATGAACTTATACTCGAATAAACGATTCGTGCATTTTAAGACCATAAGTACTAATTGCCTTGAGCTGATGCTCATTTAAATTCGTTGCTTTTTCTCCTTTCAATTCTTCGAAAAAGTTTAAACAATTTTGAATTTTCGTTATGCTTAATGCTTCAGCTTTTTCAGTGTTTCCATCGATAAATAATTTCATGTAACCGTGTTGTAGCAAATAATTCAATTTAAGGTAAGTACACAACAACACTCCAAACAAACTTTCTTCGGTTTGCGCAATTAAATCCCACGTTTGCTTTGTCAGTTGAATTTTATAGGAATCTTTGCAAATAGAAAACAAAGGAGTTTCCTCGTTCAGAAGAACATGGTATTGCCGATTTTCAACATTTACACTTATTGAAGTATCGTTAATTAGTTTTTCTATCAACTTTGAGCCAAACATTTATTTGATTATTTAGGTGGTAAGAACAAACGTATTACATTCAATGAACTTGAACAAATGTGCTGATGAGCTTTTTTATCTTTCAGTAATCATTTTAGCATTTCAGTATGTGAAGATAAAAAAAAGCACACCGAATCCGATGTGCTTTTTTGTTAGACCATTAACTACAAACTTAGCGTATACTATGTTTTACTCTGCTAACTACCTCTCCCATTCTTACTTCAACGAAGTAAATTCCAGGAGCTGCATTTAGATTCTTCATGTGGAAGATATTACTTCCTTTTTCTATTGTTTTTGACTCTGAATAGATGGCTTTTCCTTCTAAATCGAACATGGAAAGAACAACCAAATTGTTTGTTGATGAATTATCAAATTCAAGGTAGAATTCGCCTTCACTTGGATTTGGATAAACTTTCAACGATTCAGAAATAGTATTTCCATCACAATTTACCGATGCAATATTGAATGTTTCAGACGCACCATCGAAATCAACTTGCGTCAAACGATAGTAAGCGACTCCAGCTGTCTTTTCTGAATCAATGATTTCGTAATTCAACAATGTTGTTGAGTTTCCTGCACCTTCAACTTGAGATAAAACTGTCCAATTCATTCCATCTCTTGATTTTTCAACTTTGAAATAGCTTGAATTGTGTTCTGATGCTGTTGACCAAGTAATTGATACACCTTGACTTTCCATACAATTTGCTTGGAAGCTAATTAGTTCAATTGGAAGAGGTGCAGCGGTTGGATAAGCAATGGCGAAATAACTAAATCCTGCCATACCTGTTCTAGAAATTGTAAAATCAGTTTGTGTACCCGTTGTTGCCCCGTGAACACCATCCAATGTCCATGAAACGTGGTTATTTGGTGACTTAATAACACGACAAACATCGAAAGTGCTTCCAATAGTTGCAAAATCTTTAGGACGTAAAGTCAAATTATAATTTCCTCCATCAATTGTTGTAGGAATAATTTCCCAATATCCATCTGTTGCAATGTTATCCAACTGCCAATTGTATTGATCAACAAGTGTGATTCCATTTGTTCCTGCACTCGTTGTTGTTGGATTTACTGCTTTAAATTCTGCACTTAAGTACCCTGCAGTTGTTGGTGCTGTTGAATATTCAAGTAATGCCCAACGATTCGTTGTTGAAGTTCCAACAGGGAATAATCCAGATGCATTTCCTGTATTTGTCGCACTCGCAAACCATCTTTTGAATGGTCCAACAACCGTTCCTGCTGACCAGTTTAATGTTCCTACAGAACCGATTCCAAGGGTTAGTACATTCGTTGATGAAGTTACAATGTTACCATTTGTCATTGCCAATGTAGCTTGTACGTCTACGGCAGCACTTAATACTACTCCAGTTGAAGTATTATTGATTGTTAAATTATTAAATGTTGTAGTTCCATTTCCAGCAATTGTTTGGGCTGAAGTTCCGTTCATCGTTACTGTTCCTGATCCTGCAACGAAAGATCCGTTCTTCGTCCAATTGCCACTTACCGTTAAACTTCCCGTATTCATTGTCAACGTTGCTCCCGTTTCTATTGTGATATTTTTCGAATAACCCGCAGCAGTTGAAATGGTAGGTTGGTTTAATACACAAGTACTTGTTCCTTGGATAAATACGTTCGTTGAACTTGTCGGAATTGCAGCTGAAGTTCCATAAGTTGTTCCGTTGTATGACCACCAATTGTTTGCATTTGTCCAATCATTCGATATCTTACCATTCCAAACTAAATCAGTTGAAACTGGTGAAGCACTAATTGTTGGAGTTGTAACATTAACTGTGTGCACTGGTGAATTTCCAACACATGCTCCATTTGTTATAACGGCACGATAATACATTGTTGAATTCAAAGTTCCCATTGTAGCACCTGTCAATGTTGATCCTGTTTGACCTGCAAGATTTGTAAAAGTTGAATTATTTGTTGATGATTGCCATTGAATTGTACCTGAAGCACTCGTCAGCGTGATTGAAGCTGGTGTTGCTCCCATACAAATTGTTTGGTTTGGAGTAATCGTTGAAGCTGAATTAATGGTCGCCGTAACTGCTAAACGCGTTGCAGAAACACATCCTGTTGTTGTATTTCTCACAGCAACATAATAAGTTGATGTAGTTGAAATAACCGGAGTTGTATATGTTGTCGTACCTTGAGAAAGCAAGTTCCCTCCTGTTGCTGCATCGTACCAATCTAATGTCAAGCCTGCACTCACTGTTCCAGTAAATGTAACTGCAGAAGCACCGCAGGAAGAAACGTTTGGAACTGTTGCAGATGATGAACCACCATTGTATACAAATGATCCATTTGAATTAAACGTATGAATTGTATATCCACCAACGGAAGTAATAACACCTCCAGATCCATTTTGTGGACCAGCATATTTAACAATCACAACACCGGAACCACCTGGCTTTCCTGGATTGGAAACTGCTTCACCAGCTCCTCCACCGCCTCCACCAGTATTTGCAGTACCAGCTGTTGCCATTGTTGTAGTGCCTAATCCTCCTCTACCAGCTCCACCAAGTCCAGCCAAGCCTGTTCCATTTCCATTGTAGCTACCACCACCACCTCCACCACCGTAATAAACGGAAGTTCCAGAAATTGAGTTCGCAATACCATTTCCACCATTTCCAGCGGCACCTTGCGTTCCTGCAGCAGCAGCACCTCCGCCGCCTCCACCACCAAAGGCATTGTTCGACCCTCCAGAAAAGCCACCTACAGTAGATGCTCCACCTGTTTGTGTCGCTGAAGCATTGTGTCCACCACCGCCACCATTTGCACCTGGACGGCCATTGGCTTGTTTTGAACCACCGCCACCTCCTCCGATTGAGGAAATAGCCGTTGGGAAAGATAAAGTTGTAGTTCCTCCATCACCTGCTTGTGTTCCAACAGAAGTTGCATTCGCACCACCATTACCAATTGTTACCGTGTATGTGCCAGAACCTAAGGTAACAGTTCCTGTTTTAACTTGGCCACCGCCACCTCCACCAGCACCATCAAAACCGCCGCCGCCGCCGCCGCCAACAACTAAATACTCAACAGTAGCTGGAGCATTTCCTGCTGCCATTGGTAAAGCATTTATTGTTGCAATTACAGCAGTTCGTGGAGATGACGTACAACCGTTCGCTGTTACATCAACGTAATAAGTTGTTGTTGTTGAAATACTTGGAGTTGTATAGCTTGCTCCTGTTCCTAAAGAAGAACCTCCTGTTAAAGCTGAGTACCAATTTATTGTTCCGGAGGCAGCAGTTGCTCCCAACAAAACAGTTCCTGTTCCACAGTTTGAACCAGGTAATGATGTACTAATTGTTGGTAAAGGAGTTACTGTAACTGTTACAACATTTGAAGTTGCTGCAGAACATGCCCCACTTGTAACAATTGCTCTGTAATAACTTGTTGTTGACAAAGCACCCATTTGGGCACTCGTTAATGGAGAACTTGTCGCTCCCGAAATGTTAGAAAAATTAACATTATCTGAAGAAACTTGCCATTGAATGGTTCCCGTATTTCCACCCAATGTAATATTGGCAGGTTGAACCCCAGAACAAATTGTTTGATTTGTTGATGCAGTTCCTGCAACAGATAGCGGAGAAATTGTTATTGCACCAGAAACAGCACTTGTAGTTGAACCTTGTGTATTTGTTAAAACAACATAGTAGTATTTCACCCCTGCGACGTTGGTTGGAGGTGTATATGTACTAGAAGTTGCACCTGAAATGATTGATCCTCCACTAGTTGAAGCAGAAGTATTTGAATACCATTGATATGAAATTGTTGTGGCACTTGTTGCACTTACTGACAAAGTCGTAGCAGAAGAACCAATACAAATATTTTGAGCTAAATTTGAAGGTTGAGTGGTAATTGTTGGCCCATTCACAACAGCCATAAACGGCGCTTGAACTAATAATTGAAAGTAATTTCCTGAAGCAATTTCACCTGCATTAAAAGAAATTTTATGATGGTTATCCAATGGAATCCAATGCACACCGTTTCCATTTCCACAGGTATGTATAATTCTTTCATGCAATCCATTATTTGCGGTACTCGAGCATCCTCCTGCACTAAAACTACCACCAACTGTATTTATTCCTGTCCATGTATTATTTATTGAATTATCGGCAGTACCACGATGCAAGGATGTATTACTAGTTATTCTTGAAATCAGCGTGGCATTCGTATTTTGAACATCAAACTGACCTGTACTACAGTAAATTCTCGTTTTTGTTGCAGACCCTAAAGTTGCCAATGCTGTTGGATTCAAAATACCCCTTGTTGATAGATTTAACGAAGTCGACTGGGGTAAAACGCCTATGTTTCCAGAATAATCAATTGCTACTTGGACCCAACCACCCATTTTAACATAAGTATTGAATGTGGTTCCACTCAAATTAAAATAATAAACTCCTTCTGAAGTCACATTTTGAGCTTGACCCAAACTTGTAAATGGGCTGGCAGCCGTTCCCATTTGGGCACGTGCAGATGAAACGAAAAACAGAATGAATAAAGAAACTGTGATTGGGAGAAATTTTCCCACACAACGATTTAACGTTGTTGAATTAAACATTGTTTTCATACATAGTAAATTTGGTCTGAACAAATTTTTACTTATGTAGAAGTGGTTTACAATAAACTTCAGGTGAGAAATTCGAAACAAACATATATTTATTTTTTTGACAAGAAATCGGTCAAAATTAAAAACATCGTTTTTTTAAGGTTTTCAGTAATTATTTTAGCATTTCAGTAAGTCAAAATCAAAAAAAAATGTGGGTAAATGAAACCTAAATGACAATTTGTAAGTAATTTGATAAAGTAAATATTACCAAAAATGAATTTCATAATATTTGAAAATTTTATTCTTTTTATAACAGGATTGATTGGAATTGTAACGATCAGTTTAATTCTATTTTCAATCAAATCAAATAAACTTGTAAATCTATTTCTCGTTTTAATTATTGCAATGGCAAGTATTCGAATGATCATTCGAAGTACATACTTATTAGGGCTTCAAGAACAAATTGATGATTTTGTTGGGCCGTACAAATCGTTACTTTTATATTCACTTCCCTTGTTCTTTCTTTATTTTAAGGCGATTATATTCGATTACAGAACTTTTCAACGTAAAGACCTTTGCCATTTAATTTTCCCTGCTAGTCTGTTAGTTTTCAATTTATTTTTCTATAAAAGCAACTACATAAAGCCAGAGTACTTATTATTCATCAATGCTGCATTGTGTACTTTTTACGCCTTATTTTATGTCGTTAAAAGCTATTTACTTTTAAAGAAAGAACTGTGGGGCAAACAAAGAGAAATCCACTTTACACATTATAAACTGATTCGAAATTGGACAATCTTTCTTTTTACAATATGCGTTATTTTAACCCTTCGTTTGATAGGTTCAATTTTCTACGAGACATTAACAAGTAATGAGCTTTCAGGAAAGCCATTGACGATCTTACAAGTAACCTTGTGGTTGGTTATTTTCATAAAAATTCTCATTTCTCCGGAAATAT
The DNA here is from genome assembly GCA_039804825.1 of Bacteroidota bacterium. Lineage (GTDB taxonomy): Bacteria > Bacteroidota > Bacteroidia > Flavobacteriales_D > Crocinitomicaceae > M0103. The sequence goes on along the minus strand of JBDLVK010000067.1, from coordinate 75 downwards.
TGTATGGAATGCCAAAATTGGAAAAACAAACTATTAATTCTTCAACTGATGAAGACAACCATGAATTATGGCACA
>JBDLVK010000066.1:0-29330 GCA_039804825.1 Bacteroidota bacterium | reverse complement strand
ACGTTCACTGGTTCTCAACTTTGTTTGGATGGTATACATTTGCTGGTATGTGGGTATCTACTATGACAGTTTTGGTGATGTTAACATTGTATTTGAAAAAATTGGGTTATTTACCAAAAGTAAACGATAGCCATATTCATGACTTAGGGAAATGGACATTTGCTACATCTTTCTTGTGGTCTTATTTATGGTTCTCTCAATTTATGTTGATTTGGTATGCAAATATCGGTGAAGAGGTAGTATATTATATTACACGTATTGAGCACTATAAAGTTATGTACTTCGGTATGTTCTTGATAAATTTCGCATTCCCAATGTTGATTTTGATGTCGAGAGATGCAAAAAGAAATGCTGGTATTTTATCATTTGTAGGAGTTATAATCTTAGTTGGACACTGGTTGGATGTTTACATCATGGTGTCAGCTGGGTCAATGGGTCAAAATGCTAAGATCGGTTTCTTAGAAATTGGAATGGCAGTGTTAGTGGCTGGGTTCTTTATTCGAGTTATTCTGAATAATTTGACAAAAGCGCCTCTCACACCGGTGAATCACCCATTCTTGGATGAAAGTATTCACCACGAAATCTAAAAAGAACGTTTTATTACAGATAATTGAGAAATGATGGGAAGTAAATTAGTAGCTTTAATCGTTATAGTTTTAGGAGTTATTGCAATAGCACAGTTAGTTCGTGTTTATGAACTTTCTTCTAAACTTAGAAATCGTGGTGAACATGAAATAAGCAATAGAGATAATCGCTTAAACGCGAAAATGATGTTGACTTTCATGATTCTATTTTATTTAGGTTTCATTTATTTAATCTATAAATTTGGTTGGACTGGTCGTGGAGAAGCTGCTACTGTGCACGGAAGAGAATTGGATTGGTTATTGAATCTGAATTTCATCATCATTATACTTGTATTTTTCTTAACAAATACATTGTTGTTTGTTTTCGCATTCAAATATGTGCGCAAACCAGGTGTAAAGGCATTCTATTACCCGCATAACAATAAACTAGAAATGTTGTGGACAGTTGTACCTGCTTGTGTATTAGCTGTGATCATTATTTTAGGATTGAAGAATTGGAATGAAACGACTTCACATGCGAAAAAAGAATCCATTCGTATTGAGTTGTTCTCAAAACAATTTGATTGGACAGCTCGTTATTCTGGTGAAGACAATACATTAGGTCGTTTTGACTACAAATTGACTACTGATGCAAATGAATTGGCTTTAATGACAACTGAAACTATTGATAGTGCAATTTTCAATATGGAAAATGGTCCAACAGGAATCAAATCGTTGGAATCAAAATTGAATGATCGTAAAGTAATTATGGTGCCTGAAGATCGTGAGAAAATGGAGAACGACCTTTCTAGAAAAGAACGCTTAATTCGTTTGTTATATCAAATGAAAGCACGCCATAACTCTAAGATTGATGCACAAGCTTGGGATGACATCATTCAAAAAGATACGTTGTATTTATGTGTGAACAAAGAGTACGAATTTAACTTCCGTTCAAAAGATGTTATTCACTCGGCATACTTTCCACATTTCCGTGCTCAAATGAATACCGTACCGGGAATGACGACTCGTTTCAAATTTACACCTGATGTAACAACTAAAGAAATGCGTAAGAAAAAGAATGATGAAAAGTTCAATTACGTATTAATGTGTAACAAGATTTGTGGTGGTGCACACTACAAAATGAAAATGATGGTAGTAGTTTTACCTGAAGCTGAGTATACTGCTTGGATGAATGGCAAAAAGAAACAAACGTTTAGAGATGCTTATTTCGCAGCGGCTGCAGCAACAACTGCACCAGCTGAAGGAGCAGCTCCAGCAGATAGTTTAGCAGTTAAAGTTGATACTTTAAGTGTAGCAGCGAAATAATCAATTTAATAATAATTAAACAGAAATAAAATGGCGGCAGTAGCGCACGAAGCACACGGACATCACGACGCACATGGACATGATCATGATCATGGTCACCATGAAGAAAGTTTCGTTTCAAAGTATATCTTCAGCCAAGATCATAAAATGATTGGTAAGCAGTTCTTAATGACTGCGGTATTTATGGGATTAGTAGCAATGTTATTGTCTATATTATTCCGTATCCAATTAGCTTGGCCAGGAGAGAGTTCAGATTTTCTTTCATTCTTTTTAGGTGAAACTTGGGCTCCAGGTGGAATTTTGAAAGAGGATATGTACTTAGGATTAGTAACAATCCACGGTACTATCATGGTATTCTTCTTGTTAACAGGTGGATTATCTGGAACATTCTCGAATTTACTGATTCCATTGCAATTAGGTGCACGTGATATGGCATCTGGTTTCATGAACATGCTTTCTTATTGGTTCTTCTTCATATCATCTATTTTGATGTTAGCATCGTTGTTCGTTGAGTCAGGACCAGCAATGGCAGGTTGGACAATTTACCCTCCTTTATCGGCGTTGCCTCAAGCAGTTAGTGGATCAGGATTGGGTATGACTTTGTGGTTGTTTTCAATGGCTATTTTCATTGCATCTTCATTAATTGGATCATTGAATTATATTGTAACAGTTTTGAACTTACGTACGAAAGGTATGAGTATGACTAGAATGCCTTTAACTGTTTGGGCATTCTTTGTAACAGCTGTTTTAGGAGTATTATCTTTCCCAGTATTGTTATCAGCAGCATTGTTATTAATTATGGATAGATTAGCAGGAACTTCTTTCTATTTGTCTGATATTATTGTTGGTGGTGAAATGTTGACAAACCATGGTGGTTCTCCAATCCTTTATCAACACTTATTCTGGTTCTTGGGTCACCCTGAGGTATATATTGTTTTATTACCAGCTTTAGGTTTATCTTCTGAAATTATTTCTACGAATTCACGTAAACCAATTTTCGGTTACCGAGCAATGATTGGTTCTATCTTGGCAATTGGTTTCTTATCCTTTATCGTATGGGGTCACCACATGTTCGTTACAGGTATGAACCCATTCTTAGGTAGTGTCTTCGTATTTACTACTTTGTTGATTGCCATCCCTTCTGCAGTTAAAGTATTTAATTACCTAACTACGCTTTGGAAAGGTTCATTAGTATTGACTCCAGCGATGTTGTTTGCGATTGGATTGGTTTCAACATTCATTACAGGTGGTGTTACAGGTATTATCCTTGCAGATTCAGCGCTTGATATCGCAATTCATGATACATATTTCGTTGTAGCACATTTCCATATTGTAATGGGTATGTCTGCCGTATTCGGAATGTTCGGAGGTGTTTATCATTGGTTCCCTAAAATGTATGGTAGAATGATGAATACACGATTAGGTTATGCTCACTTCTGGATTACAATTGTTGGAGCTTATGGTGTTTTCTTCCCAATGCACTTCGTTGGATTGGCTGGTGCTCCTCGTCGTTATTATGATTATTCAGTTTATAACGAATTTGATACTGGATCATATGATATGATGATGGATTTGAATGTAATCATTACAATTTTTGCCATAATCGCAGCATTAGGTCAAATTTTGTTCTTGTTCAATTTCTTCTATAGTATTTATAGAGGTCCTAAAGCACCTCAAAATCCATGGAATTCGAATACATTGGAGTGGACTACTCCAGTAGAACATATTCATGGTAACTGGCCGGGAGAATTACCAACTGTTCACAGATGGCCGTACGATTACTCTAAACCTGGTTCAGATGTAGATTTTATTCCTCAAACAGTTCCTTTAGCAGAGGGAGAAGAGGAGCATTAATAGAATATATTTTCTTGAAAGCCTTCTGTCTTTTGACAGGAGGCTTTTGTATTTTTGTATAAATTTGATTCAATGGTAGAAGACGATTCATTTGATTATAGACAAGAAGCAGAAAATAATGCCGATCAGGATTATGACAAGGTATTACGTCCTAAAAGTCTTAGTGATTTTACTGGTCAGCCATCCGTTGTTGAAAATCTTGAAATCTTCGTTAAAGCTGCAACTTTAAGAGGTGAGCCTTTGGATCATGTATTGCTTCACGGACCTCCTGGACTTGGTAAAACAACTTTAGCCAATATTATTGCAAATGAGCTTGGAGTTGGTTTTAAAGTTACTAGCGGTCCTGTTTTGGACAAACCAGGTGATTTAGCTGGATTGCTTACAAATCTAAATGTTGGAGATGTTCTTTTTATTGATGAGATTCATCGTTTAAGCCCAGTTGTTGAAGAATATTTGTATTCAGCAATGGAAGACTACTGCATTGATATTCTCATCGATAGTGGACCAAATGCCCGCAGTGTACAAATTACCTTAAATCCGTTTACATTAATTGGAGCAACAACACGTTCAGGCTTATTAACTTCGCCCTTAAGAGCACGTTTTGGTATTAACTCACGATTGGAATACTATGATGCGAAAACCTTAACGTCTATTGTTGAACGTTCTTCGGGTTTATTGAATATTCCAATTGATGAAGATGCTGCATATAAGATTGCAAGTCGTAGTCGTGGAACACCAAGAATTGCAAATGCTTTGTTGAGAAGAGTACGCGATTTTGCTCAGATAAAAGGAACAGGTATCATCGATAATTCAATAACTGAATTCGCGTTAAAAGCCTTGAATGTTGATGAGAATGGTCTGGATGAAATGGATATTCGCATACTCAAAGCGATTATTGATAAATTCAATGGTGGTCCTGTTGGACTAACAACAATTGCAACTGCTATTGGTGAAAACGCTGGAACTTTGGAAGAAGTGTACGAACCATTTTTGATTCAAGAAGGCTTTTTGATGCGTACCTCAAGAGGTCGTAAAGCGACCGAAAAGGCATTTCGACATTTGGGCAAAGATCAAGGTTGGGTGCAAGGAGGATTATTTTAGAAATGTAATCTATGCAAGTGCATAAAAACACTCAATTAATAAAATCCAAGGCGCACGAGTTAGGGTTTTCTTACTGTGGCATATCAAAAGCTGAATTTTTAGAAGAGGAAGCACATCATCTAGAAATGTGGTTAAAGCGAGGTTATAATGGTAAGATGTCCTACATGGAAAACCATTTTGATAAGCGCCTCGATCCGCGTTTGTTAGTTGAAGGTGCAAAAAGTGTGGTTTCTCTTCTTTTGAATTACCATACGAATCAAAGTCAAAGTGATTTAAGCGCTCCTAAAATTTCAACTTATGCCTATGGAGAAGATTATCATGATGTTATAAAAGATAAGCTGAAGGAATTTCTTTCTTATATAAAATCAACTATTGGTGAAGTTAACGGTCGTGTATTTGTCGATTCAGCACCTGTCATGGATAAAGCATGGGCAAAAAAATCTGGGCTTGGTTGGGTTGGAAAGAATAGCAATTTAATACATCCAAAACAAGGTTCTTTCTTCTTTATAGCTGAACTGATTATTGATGTCGATTTAGAACCTGATGGACCAATTAAAGATTATTGTGGAACATGTACAAGATGCATTGACGCATGTCCCACGGATGCAATAGTTGAACCATATGTAGTTGACGGGTCTAAATGTATTTCTTATTTGACAATTGAATTAAAAGATACCATTCTACCAAGCGAGTTTATAGGAAAAATGGATAATTGGATGTTTGGATGTGATATCTGTCAGGATGTTTGTCCCTGGAATCGTTTCGCAAAACAGCATCAGGAACCGCGTTTCAATCCAAAAACAAATGTGCTGGAGATGTCAAAAAACGAATGGAAGGAATTGACATCAGAAGTGTTTAATGAACTCTTTAAACTATCAGCCGTGAAAAGAACAAAATTTGATGGTTTGAAACGTAACATTGAATTTTTAACAGATTAAAAACAATTTGGTCAAACGATGCAAATGAATAATTTGTAAATTGCTCTGTTAAAACTTACTACATGATTCCAGATCTCACGATAGAAGAACCTGTCTCTTTGAGCATGGTGCCGTATACTGGCGCGTGGACAAAAGCAGAAGCAGCGCATCTACTGCGAAGAACAACGTTCGGAGCAACCAATCAACAAATACTAAACGCAGTTGCAGATGGCATGAACACGACAGTGTCTAATTTATTGCAAATCCCTGTTATTTCGGATCCGATTACCTATGATTCCAATGATGCAACGTCAGCAATTGGATCAACATGGATTACAAGTGTATATCCTTCGGATGTTACAAGTTCACAATTGACTGAAAATGCACGAATCAAATCCTTGGCAGCTTGGATTATGAAACGAATTAATACCGAGGATGTTAATATTGCTGAAAAGATGTGTTTGTTTTGGCAAAATCATTTTTCTGCTACTGTAGCCTCTGATGCAAGAGCGACTTACAATTATCACATGTTATTGCGTTCGCATGCATTGGGTAATTTCAAACAATTGGTGAAATATGTTACGATTGATCCTTGTATGCTGTTGTTTTTGAATGGTGCTACAAATACGCTTTATAGTCCAAATGAGAATTATGCAAGAGAGTTGTTAGAACTTTTCACTATTGGTAAAGGTCCTCAAATAGGCCCAGGAGATTATACAAATTACACGGAAGAAGATGTTGCTTCGGGGGCCAAAATTCTCACTGGATATTTAGTGGATGGATTAAGAAGCTCAACACTTCCATCACCAGTAGCGACCTATACATCCTTCTTACATGATACAAGTACAAAGCAATTATCAGCGCATTTTGGAAGTGTAACAGTATCTGATGCTGGGGCAAATGAATATTCAAATTATATTGATATTATTTTCCAACAACCTCAGGTAGCAACATTCATCTGCACAAAATTGTACCGCTATTTTGTCAATTATGACTTGACAACAGCAGTTTTGACCGATATTATTCCTGAAATGGCTGCAACAATGATTGCGAACAATTATAATATTTTACCAGTATTAGATCAACTTCTGAAGAGTGAACATTTTTATGATGTTGCTTTGCGAGGTTCAATTATTCGAGGACCGATTGAATTAATGTTCGGAATGTTCAACGCCACATCGTCTGCTCCCAACTTTAATTTGGCGGTTGACTCAGAAATGTACTTAACCATGTATTGGTTGGCTGAAAATATGGGGCAAGCCTATGCCACACCACCATCTGTTGCTGGTTGGATTGAATATTACCAAGCTCCTGCTTTCTCAAAATTGTGGGTAAATTCTACCCATATAAAAACACGATTTGATATTGCTAATTATATCACTGTATATCCAGGAATTCCAGTAAGTGGACAAAACTTGAAGTTAAACGCATTGGCGTTTGTTGATGGATTGTCATTGCCTTCGGATGCTGTTCAAGTAATTGATGATATGTGCGATGTATTCTTTCCAAAGGCCATTAGTCCTGTCCAAAAGACAACGCTAAAATTCATTTTAACAAATGGACAGCCAGATTTTGAATGGACATTGCAATACAACGATTATCAGGCGAATCCGGGCAATACAACTTTTTCAAATCCTGTAAAACAACGCGTTGAATTGGTGCTTGCTAGAATTTTCCAAATGCCAGAATTTCAAACAATTTAAGGAGAAAAGCAAAAGATTATGAAAAGAAGAAATTTTGTAAAAAACGTTTCATTGGCCTCAGTTGCTGCTCCTTTTGTTTTAAAAGACATTAACTTTCAGGCAATTGAAAAGAAATTATTCAATTATTCAAAGAATGCCGCAGATCGTGTGTTTGTCATTATTCGATTAAATGGTGGTAATGATGGATTAAATACGGTAATTCCTTTGGATCAATACGATAATTTGATGATTCAGCGTCCTAATGTTGTCGTTCCAGAAACATCTATTTTGTCAATAACGCCAACATTGGGACTTCACCCTGTTATGACAGGAATGCAATCAATGTTCAATAATGGTAAATTAAGCATAGTTCAAAATGTTGGTTACCCAGAACAAAACAGATCCCATTTCCGCTCCATGGACATTTGGTCAACTGGAATGTTGGATGTAAATGAAACGCGCGGATGGTTGGGGCGCCAGTTTGACAATGACTATCCAAATTATCCAGCCGACTATCCAAATACTACCTATCCAGATCCATTTGCAATTAGCATGGGTTATGAAGTTTCTGCTACATGTCAAGGATTAATGGCGAATTTTTCACAAGCCTTGGAAGATCCTTTTGCAGCGGTGAATTTATTAAGTTCGAATGTTGTAAATGATGGTACTTACTTTGGTTCTCACATGGAATATTTGGCAACGCTTATCGATCAAACAAATGCATATGGAGCACAAATAAATGCAGCTGCTAACGCTGGAAACTCCTTGTCAACTTTGTACGATGCGAACAATCCAATTGCTGTTCAATTGCGTTATGTTGCCCAAATGATTTCTGGTGGATTGAAATCTAAAGTTTACATTCTCAACATAAATGGTTTCGATACGCATAATGCTCAAGTTTCAACCACAGATACAACTGCTGGCTCTCATGCCGATTTATTAAAAACCCTTTCCGATGCCGTAAGTGCATTTCAAGATGATTTACAATTGCTCGGATTGGAAAACCGAGTTGCAGGAATGACATTCTCTGAATTTGGTCGACAAATAGCATCAAATGCAAGTGATGGAACAGACCATGGCGACGCAGCTCCTTTATTCTTATTTGGTGCATGTATCAATTCCGGAGTGATTGGTCCAAATCCGACGATTGGAAACACAATAATCGATCAAGAAGGAGTTACCATGCAAATTGATTTTAGAGATATTTACGCATCAATTTTGAAAGATTGGTTTGAGGTTCCAATGGCAGATATTCAGCCATTGTTTGAGCAACCAGTTACTTATTATCAAGTTTTGGGAGCGTGTAACTTGAGTGTTGAAGATCAGGAGTTTGAAAAAACACGTATTTTATTATTCCCAAATCCTGCAATTTCGGCAACGACAATTCGATTTGAATCACAAAACGAATGGGTTAAAATAGAAGTCTATGATTTAGATGGCAAAAAAATACTAGAAGTCTTTGATGGCAATTTGAATCAAGATACACATACCATTCCTTTTGAAATTCAAGATTTAATGGTCGGTGAATATTTTGTAACTATTTTGAAAGGTTCGGGAAATCAACAGATAAAGTTACTGAAGGTAAAATAAAAAAAGGAGCTGTTAACAGCTCCTTTTTTAGTTATATTATACTTTGGAATTACATCCCCATTCCCATTTGTTGTAATTCTTCCATGGTCATTTCAGTGTAACCTTCTGGAATTTTCATGTCGAACAATTTTAATTCGCCTTTCGATAATTCTTCTGTAATTTTTGTAACGGTCATTCCCATAACTAATCCACCATTGTTTATCTCATATTGCATGGGATAACCTGGAACATTTTCGTTCAAATAGCTTTGACCTTTTTTAGAAACTTCAATTTCTTCTGTATACCAGAATACGTTTTCATTTCCTTCCTCATCTGTTAAAATGGCTTTTTTACAAGAATAACCAGCAATATCTTTTGTTTCATCCACGAGTTCAACTTCATATTTTGGCTTTTCCACTTCTGTTTCACCTTGTAATTCTTCCGTTGATGTAGAAATAGCTTTTTTACCTATCATACCGCTCATTAGCATCAAAATGTCACCTGATTTCTCATCGGAAATGGTAGTCATATTCATCATAGATCCCATTTTCATTTCTGCTCTCGTCATTTTTTCTTTGAAATAAATTTCAAGGGTAGACCCTTGCATCATACCAACAACCATTTCCATGTCTGGATTTTCTGTAGATATGTCAATTTTATACGATACATGGCCTTCAGTAATTTGGGCATAGTTCATAGTGAATGTGCCGAGCAAAAGAGCAAACGAGAACAATAATTTTTTCATAGAGTTTGAATTTAAATTGCCAATTTACAACTATTAAGCCACAAAATTTGTTGCGTTACATGAACGCTACTACGATCTGTTTTGCGGTAATATTATTAGGTGAATGGGCTTTATTAATGAAAAATAGCTTTGTATAAGTCGTTACCATTGGCATAGAGAAGCAAGCCCATTAAAAGGAAGAATCCAACGTATTGAGCATATTCCAGTACTTTTTGTGGTGCTTCACGACCGGTTACAATTTCATACAGTAGGAACACGACATGTCCTCCATCCAATGCTGGAATAGGAAGAATATTCATAAATGCAAGAATAATTGAAATCAATGCTGTGTTCAACCAGAATTTATGCCAGTCCCACTTTGAAGGGAACATATTGCCAATAGCTCCAAATCCACCAACTGAAGAAGCTCCTTTTTTCGTGAACACAAATTTAAATTGAGAAACATAATCGGATAGTGTATTTTTCCCAAGTACCATCCCTCTACCGATACTTTCACCAAAGGAATAATTAATATGTTTTAAGTTCTTTTTATCAATTACTTTGAGTGACTCATGCGCAATTCCAATGCGACCTTCGAATTTCCCCGATTTTGGAATCGTCAATTTTGCTGAAATATACTTTTTACCACGTTTTATTTTTAGGCTGATTTCTTTTCCTTTATTATTGAAAACGGCACTTTGAAATTCGTCTGTAAAATGAATTTTCTTATCATTTACTGAAACGACATAATCATCTTTGGCCAATTTTGCTTTTTGGGCAGGAGAGTCTTTTTCTACATTATTAATTTTAACACCCAACGAACGTGGAGAAAAAATGGCCATTGCACCATTTTGAAATAGTTGCTGATCAATATCGCTAGGTAATTGAATTGTTTTAATTGAACCATCAGCTTTCTTAACCTCTAACTTGCGTCCATCTCGCAGCATTACGATTGCGTTCGATTCCAAAACATTGTCTAAAGCGACATCATTGATTTTTAAAATATTATCTCCTGAAATAATTCCGTATTTCGCCAAATAAGGGTGAACTGAAATTCCTGAAGTAACATCGTTCGGATTTAATTTTTCTTCGCCATAGGCAAAAACAACCATGATATAGATGAAAAAACCAAGTAGTAAATTAACTGTTACACCACCCAACATGATGATTAAGCGTTGCCAAGCAGGTTTTGCTCTAAACTCCCATGGCTGAGCGGGCTGAGCTAACTGCTCCTTATCCATTGATTCATCAACCATCCCAGCAATTTTCACATAACCCCCCAAAGGTAACCACCCAATACCCCATTCAGTTTCTCCTACTTTTTTCTTGAACAATGAAAACCAAGGATTGAAGAATAGGTAGAATTTCTCTACACGTGTTTTAAATAAACGAGCAGGAATGAAATGCCCAAACTCGTGTAAGACAACAAGTATAGAAAGTGAAAGAATTAATTGTGCAGCTTTGATTAAAAAATCCATGTCTTGATTGAAGTTTAAGGTACAAATATAGTTTTTTACTCCATTTCAGATTCTTCTGAATAATAGTCATTTTGAATAAAATAATCCAACATGGATTCTTTCATTAAATGTTGTTGTTCTTGATGACTCAATGGAGGAAGTGAATTATTCAGCTTAAAATGCGGCCAATTTTCAGCATCACGTCCTTCAAACTCATAATAACCATAAGGTTCTAGCAAAGTGCAAATGGCAATGTGAAACAAATCAGTCTTTTCATTTTTGGTGAAATTTTTATAACCAGTTCCCAATTCATTGACCCCGATTAAAAACAAAATGGCTTGTAAATCCATTCCTTCACCAAACTTTTCTTCTAAACTTGCTTTTAATTTTTGAAAGCGTAATTCAATAGCGTAATCCATAGGCGCAAAAATACGAAAGATTATTAGGATGAGAAGGAATTCAATCGATTCGGGATTTCATGTTCCGATTGAATCAAATCAACAAATTAATAAAAACGTCAATCATTTTTCATTACCTTCGATAAAATTTACAAAACATGAAAAAATCATTTATCATTTTATCAGTAGGAATGCTGTTTTTAGGATTGGGCAGCTGTAGTTCAGATCCAAAGACAGAAGAAACAAAAGCAGAGGAAACGAAAACAAATTGTATGTATTCGTATGATTCGAGTAACAGTTCTTTAGTTTGGACGGCCTTCAAATTCACCGAGAAAAAAGGAGTTGAAGGAACGTTCAATGTGATCAGTGTTGAAAGTGAGGGTGCTCAAATGGATGCCAAGAAATTACTAGAATCGATTTCGTTTAATATTGAAACAAGTAGTGTTGAAACACAAAACGAAGAGCGCAACGGTAAAATTGCCAAATTGTTTTTTGGAACAATCGGAACTGAAACTATCAAAGGAAACATCAAATCCTTGAGCGATAATGGCAAAGCAACAATCGAAATTGAGATGAATAACATCAAGAAAGATGTTGTTGGTGAGTACACCTTGGAAGATGCAAACTTCAGTTTTACAGCAACAATTGATGTATTGGATTGGAAAGCTGGAAGCGCAATTAGTGCATTGAACACAGCTTGTAAAGATTTGCATACAGGTGCTGACGGAAAGTCAAAATTGTGGTCAGAAGTTGATTTGTCGTTTACAACTAATTTGAAAAAAGAGTGTAAGTAACATTTTAACGTTGAGAAATTGAAAGTCCGTCCAATTTGGGCGGACTTTTTTAATGTAATTTTCCACCATGAATTTTATTGATGTTCTAATTATTGTTCCTCTGATTTATGCGGGCTACAAAGGTTTCAAACATGGTTTGGTCATTGAAGTGTTTACTCTTTTAGCTCTGTTTGTTGGATTGTATGCAGGAATTCATTTTTCAGATTTCTTAGCCGCTTTCTTGAAAAAAAGTTTTGCTTGGGATTCGGAATATTTGCCTATAATTTCCTTCACGCTAATTTTCTTGGCTGTCGGAGCAATGGTTTTTTTCGCTGGAAAAACAATCGAACAGCTGATTCGTGTTGTCAATTTAACACCGCTCAATAAATTTTTTGGTGTCTTTTTCGGAGTGCTGAAAATGCTCTATATTGTAAGTGTTGTATTGGTGATTGCTGAATCGTATGATGAGAAAGGGGATTTCTTCTCCGATGAAAAGAAAGATTCATCCTTGTTGTATCATCCGGTAATCAAAGTTTCAACAACTACAATTCCAGGAATGGATGAGAGTACCATTTTCCTAAAAAATGCGTTAAAACCAGAAAGTGATAGCACAGGTTTAACAATCGATCAAGTTCTGCGGGCAAAAGAAATAGCAGATTCGCTTGGAATTGATGCGCATGATGCAATTGAAATAAAAAAAATACATGACGAATATGGTGAGAAAAGGGCTAAGTAGTATTGTTGTTCTGATTGCTTTTTCAGCCTTCTCCCAATTTTCATTGAATACTGTTCATTCCAATTTCTTACCCAAAAAGAAGTGGTTGAATGTAAGGGTGACAAAGACGGGACCTTATTTTGGCTATCAGCGCGGGAAATACAATGTTGGAGAGTTAGGTGTTGAAGGGCAATACAAGCAAATAAAACTATCCAAATCAATTACGCACGCAGGACAAGTTGGATTCAATTATAATTTCACACGCAATGTTTTAGGTTGTGATTTAGGTTATTGGGTTAAACCTTCTCGATTAGGATTAACATACGGCGCACGTTTGGTTTTCCGGACAGATTTCGATCGAAATAAAATGGGATTTGCTCCAGTAATTGGCTACAAATTGTATGGCTTTCACCTTCAAACTGGTTATTACTTCTTGAGTAACACAACTTATACGATGGAAACAAATACGTTTTTTGTGAGTTTGAGATTTACGTTGGTCAATAATCGCGATGTTGATGTAGATAAAAAACGTTCACTTTTTGAGCGTAAAAAATCAAAATAGTGATCCTTGTTCGTAAAATTCGTTCTTAAACGGAACTAAAATTTCAGGCACATTGTTGTTCTTGCTTGAAATAATCTTTCGGTTAATTTCATTTGCTTTCAAGAAATTGGATGGAAGAGGAGTTTTAAGAATGTCTAATTCCAATTTTCCTTGCAACCAATCGTTTTCGTGTTCTGTTTTAAGAATGACAGGCATGCGTTTTTTAGTGTTGTGGATTTCTTCCATCAATTCATTCGCAGGACAAGTTAAGATTGAAAAAGTGCTGTGTTGCTCGCCTGAGATAGGATTCATCCAAACATCATAAATCCCTGCCATTGAGAAAATTTCACCTTGGCTTGGCGCGATAAAGTAGGGTATCTTTTCCTTGCCTTTCGTTTGCCATTCAAAGAATCCAGTGGAAGGGACAATACATTCATTTCGATGAATTAAATGTTTGAAACTTGCTTTTTCATTCAAGGTTTCCACTTTAGCATTGAGTGTCATGTTCGCAATCTCTTTAAAATTCGCTTCCTTAAACCAACTTGGAATTAATCCCCAATTCATCGCTTGAAGTTCATCAGCTTTCGTCACAATTCGCCATGCCGGGAAACTAAATCCTGATGCGAAAAACACGGGTGTTTCATTTAAATTCGCTGGAATTTTCTTCCCGTATTTTTTTGATAAATCAATATTCTTGGATGTGGAAGTATTGCTGTAACACATGATAATTTCTTGTTTTCAAAAGTAAAAAGTACAAAAATTTGAAAGACGAATTGTAAATTTGACAAAGAAGCTGATTATTTCTCAGGATTTTAAGAATAATTCCCTACCTTTGCCCCCTCAATTCGGTCGAATATGTCAATTGGTATTAAAATATTTTCTGGTCGCGCGTCAAAGCATCTTGCGGAACAAATAGCTACAAGCTATGGTGTTGCATTGGGTGACGTGAAAGTAATGGAGTTTAGTGATGGCGAATTTCAGCCGTCATTTGAAGAAACTGTTCGTGGACAAGATGTGTTCATTGTTCAATCAACAATGCCTCCAAGTGACAATTTATTCGAACTTTTATTGATGGTTGATGCTGCAAAACGTGCTTCTGCTCGTAAAATTATTGCAGTAATTCCTTATTTTGGTTTTGCACGTCAAGATCGTAAGGATAAACCGCGTGTTGCAATTGGTGCTAAATTGGTTGCAAACATGTTAATGGCAGCTGGAGTTGATCGTTTAATGACGATGGATTTACACGCTGACCAAATTCAAGGATTTTTTGAAGTTCCAGTAGATCACTTATTCGCTTCAACCATTTTCTTCCCTGAAATGGAGAAATTGAACAACGGAAACTTGATTATGGCAGCACCTGATGCTGGTGGAGCAAAAAGAGCAAATTCTTACGCAAAGAAATTGGATACAGGATTGGCAATTTGTCACAAACAACGCAAGAAAGCGAATGAAGTAGCTGAAATGACGGTGATTGGTGATGTTGCTGGAAAAGATGTTATCTTAATCGACGATATGTGTGACACTGCTGGTACGCTGACAAAAGCGGCTGACTTGTTCATGGAAAAAGGTGCAAAAAGTGTTCGTGCATTTTGTACACACGCTGTTCTTTCGGGACCAGCATTCGAACGTATCGAAAATTCAAAATTAACGGAGTTGATTGTGACTGATACAATTCCTTTAAGTCAAAAAAGCGATAAAATCAGAATCTTGTCAGTTGCTGACTTGTTCTCTGACGTAATTCGCCGAATGGTAAATAATCAGTCAATTAGTTCGCATTTTATAATCTCATAAATAAATAAACATGAAAACAGCACAATTGAGCGGTTCGGTAAGATCGAACGTAGGGAAAAAGGACGCTGCCGAAGTTAGAAGAGCAGGATTAGTTCCTTGTGTGCTTTACGGACAAGGTGAGCAAACTCACTTCGCAGTAAAGCGAAACGATATCGAAAAAATCGTTTTTTCACCAGAAGTTTACCAAGTTGAATTGGATATCGAAGGTAAAAAAGCAAACGGTATCATCCGTGAGTTGCAACAACACCCAACAAAAGGAACAGTTTTACACGTAGACTTTTTGGAGTTAAGTGCATCAAAACCAGTTAGAGTTGGATTACCAGTTCGTTTAACAGGTTCTTCTAAAGGTGTAATGGCCGGAGGTAAATTAATGCAAGTTTTCCGTCGTTTAAACTGTATCGGTTTACCACAAGATTTGCCTGAAGCAATTGTTTTAGACATTTCTAAACTTAAAATCGGAAAATCAATTCGCGTTGGTGCTATCGATATTCCTGGAGTTAAATTCTTAGACCCAGCTAATGCAGTAGTTGTCTCTGTTAAAATGGCTCGTGGAGCTATTAAACCAGCTGATGATGATGACGATGATGAGGAAGAAGCATAAGATTCTATTCACTTTATAAAAATCCCGCTTGTCTTTTGATAAGCGGGATTTTTTTGATTAACTATTTTATGTTTCTGATGATTAACGCAAAACCTCGATTTTAATCACTTTTAATATACTTCCTTTCTTTACAATTAATTGATAAAAACCATTACTCATCTCAGGCAGTTGAATTGGACCAGCAGAATAATCGTTCAGTTTCATAATCCGCTTTCCATCCATTGAATAGATTTCTAAATCAATTGACATCGTTAGATTATCTATCTTCAAGAAATCAGATGTTGGATTTGGAAAAATTACACAGTTTTCAAGAAGGTTCTCGATGATACTTGCAGAAGAAGGTTCTTCCAATAAACGTTGACCATTGGATGTTAAACTATCTTGCAAATTTGCTCCATTGGTTGCGCGCAATGAAATGTAATACAGTTGGTTGTAAATTGGATTCGCTAACACGTGAGAAATAGCATTTGTCGCATTCACTGTCCAATTCAATACATCTGTTCCATTCGGACTTGTTCCAATTGCTACTTCTGTTTGTGAAATGCCAGAATTAAAATCTTCTACAAGCCAATTTCCTTCTAAAGTCGTTGAATAGGTTGTATCGATATCCGTTCCATTTCCATCATGAACAAATTGGATCATTGGAGCAGTCCAATCGACTTTGAATAACTCATACGCTTCAGTTGACCATAAATCATCAGCATCCAACACCAAAGAACGAACCAAACCCGCGTTTGAACCGTTATCACTTTGAGTAAAAAATGCTGAAGTAGGACCAACACTAATAGTTTCATTTCCATTACGACTCTTGTACACGCGCACATTGTCGTATTCAACCAAACAATTTCCTGTACGCAATGAAATGGAATTTCCTGAAGTTAAAGGTGATGGATCTTGCCACTCACAAACAAAAACATCATCCACGAAAACACGAATCCATCCTGAAGTAGGAGAGTAGCTAACTTTATAATCGTATTGTTCGTTGATGTTAACGGTGCAATTCACAACTGTTTGCATGGTGAAAACATCGTTCACAACTTCGTAAATTTCGGCTTTGTTGGTTGAGTTTCTGAAATAAACAAAGTAAGAATTCCCTCGATTGGGTAATGTGGTGTTGTCGCAAAAGAAATGTAATCCAGCACGCTGATTTGCTCCTGTTGATGTAATGGTTTGTTTCCAATGGTATAAATAATCACTCTGGTTGTTTTGTACTAAACTAATGGATGCATTTGTATTGCTAAGCCCAACATCTGAATTGATAAATGCTGAATTGACAAGGTTCCATGTATCTGTTTGAGAAGTCCAATCAGTTGCATTATCCTGAAAATCTTCATTCAAGAATCCAAGGGCTGAATTTGCTTTCCATCCAGAATAGCCTGAAGGTTTTGCGCCTGCTAAGTAATATTTCTCATTAACTGAAGTGATTGCATTGTCGGTAAAGGAAACATCCCAATCTATCGTTTTCCAATCATTCAAATTTGCGATAGAAGTTGTTGGAGGAACAGTGTTTGGAACAACGGATGTCCAATTTACTGTCCAACCAGCTGCAGTTGTCCCACAATCTGAACGAAATTCAACCAAGATAGAACCTCCGGTTGAAGTAATAGTTCCCGGTGAAGTTGTTCCAGTATATTGTCCAATTAACGGAGCATCAATCGAATTTCCATCGTAAATAAACAGGTAATCGTAGTTTAATTCGGTCGCAAAACTGGTGAAATTCAGTGTTACGCTCGTTGCATTCGTAGGCTGAAACAACCACAAATTGCGTTCATCATCTGAGTAATTTGCGCCAATTCCGCCTGTATCGTAAAATGCTCCGGTTGCAGCTGTTAAAGTTGTAATTAATGGATTATTATTAATCAAACGGTAGTATTTTTCCCAATCCCAATTGATTCCTGGATCCGTATGTGTTTGATTCGGAAAATGTTGATGTCCTTTGATTTTTGTACAGCCACCAATGACATTCGTTCCAGTAGTCGCTGGTCCATAATACGTTCTCAAGGCAGAAATACCATAACCGCTTAGCACTATGTCACGACTTAAATCTGCACTTGCTTCATACATTGCCTGTGTGTACCAGGAAGGATCAGTTATATAGCCTTCGTGCTCATAACCAATCGTATATGGATTTTCTGATCCAACATGCCATGCTTTGTCTGCTTCGTCTACCATTTGAGTGATTTGGCCATCAGAACTTCTTACGACGTAATGATACGATACACTTGATGCACAATTTTGTGACCACGAGATTGCGCCAGCGTAGGTTCCTTGTATTGTGTGTATTGTAATAGCAGAGATTGCTGTTCCGTTTCGTGAACTAAAATTGCAAGTTGGTGCAGGATTCCAAATTGAAGGACCATATTGAGTTGATTTGTTCTGTTGAACAGTGTATGATTCCTGTTGTTCGTTGTGAATTCCTGCTTCTGAAATGCTGATTGTTTTGGCACTTAATACCTTTAAATTTTGTGCTCCGAAAATGGTTCTTAAATTGAAGTTGTAAGCGGAAAAGCCAAAACGGTTAGCCATTTCATTGTCCATTAGAAAATGAAGAATTTCATACGATTGAATTTCTCTAGCAAAGTGATTCACAAGTCCAGAATCAGGAATTTCGGACAAATCCAAAAGCGATAAGTGTATCTGTTCTCCGAGCTGTTCAGAAGTATTTTCAGGTGAGTGAAATAGCATGTTAAAAGCCGCAGCGTATGCTTGAATCTGCGCTTCTACTGAATTTTTTTGAAACTCAACGGAAATTCCACTTAACGAAGCAATCGTTTTTCCATTTTCTTGAAAATAGTTCGAGCCATTTTCAAAGACGCCCATTACACCATAAGGAAGAGGCATTCCGCTACACGAAATTTGTTCATCTGAAGAAATAGTGCGGATGTGTGTGTTGGTATATGCAACTGCTTCTAAAATCCCTTTTGGAATTGTAGGATATGCAGAATAGGCAGATTGAAAAGCAGTTTCATATTGTCCAAAGCTAGAAAATGCTGTGAAAAGAAAAATGTAGAGTAATCGTTTCATATTCAGGTGGATTCAGTGCTCTAAAATAGTGAAATCCATCCAGAAATTAGCGTTTATTTTGTTTTTTTCGTTTCTCTTCTAACCATTTTGGCACTTCTTTTCCACGCCCTTTTTGCTGATCTCCCAATAGTTTATCGATTAAGTCGGGACGTTGTGCTTTCGTTAATCGTTGGCGAATCCAATCCTGATTTTCACGCTTGTACCAGAAGAAATACTTGTTTTGATTCTGTTTTTCTTCTTTGGTCTTCACTGTTTTGATTGGTTTCAAAGTATACGGATGAACACCCGTGTAATAAATCACTTCTGCTACCGTCATTGGAGTCGGCATGAAATCTTGCACTTGTTCCAATTGAAAGCCCATGTCTTTTGTTTCAGCAGCTAAATTTGCCATATCTTCTTCTTCACAACCAGGGTGAGAAGAAATGAAATAAGGAATTAATTGTTGCTTCAAATTGTGTTTGGCTGATAAACGATCATATTTCTCCTTGAAAAGATGGAAATACTTGAATGAAGGCTTGCGCATAACACGTAATGTCGCATCCGAAGTGTGTTCAGGAGCAACTTTTAATCGGCCAGAAACATGACGCGTTATCACTTGCTCGATGTATTCATCGTGATTACCATCGTTGTTATTTTTATTAAAATCATCCACCAATAAATCATATCGAATTCCAGAACCAACGAATGCTTTTTTCACTTTTGGATTTGCATCAACTTTACGGTATAATTCCGTCATCGGTTTGTGTGAAGTATCCAAATTGCTACAAATCACTGGATGAATACAACTTGGTGAAGAACAACGTGCACAAATTGCTTCGTCTTTACCTTTCATCTTATACATATTTGCAGATGGTCCACCTAAATCAGAAATATAACCTCTAAATTCTGGGTGATTTACCACTTCTTCCACTTCGTTCAGAATGGATTTTTCACTGCGTGAAGCGATGAATTTCCCTTGATGTGCTGAAATCGTGCAAAAACTGCATCCTCCAAAACAGCCGCGATGCATATTGATGGAGAATTTAATCATGTCATAAGCGGGAATTGCTCCACGTTTTTTGTACTTCGGATGAGGTAAGCGTGTGTAAGGTAAATCAAAGGATTGGTCGATTTCCTTTTCCATCATTGTTTTGTACGGCGGATTAATCACCAAAGTTTGATTTCCGACATGCTGAATAATTCTATTAGCTTCCCATTTATTGGATTCAACTTCAACGATTTTAAAGTTGGCAGCATATTTTAGTTTGTCTGTTAAACATTCTTCATGGCTAGCTAATTCAACCGTTTCCCAATTTTTATTTTTTGGTAAAGGCTCTGATTTATCTTGTAAAAAAGCAACTTGCTTTATCGTTTTCAAATTGCTAAATGGAACTCCTTTTTTAAGTAATTGCAACATTTCACGTAAGGGTTGATCGCCCATTCCGTATACTAAAATATCTGCTTTTGAGTCAACAACAATCGATGGTTTTAATTGATCTTCCCAATAATCGTAATGTGTTACACGGCGCAATGAAGCTTCAATTCCACCAATCATGACCGGAACATCTGGATATAATTCTTTGAGAATGTTACTGTAGACTGTAGTTGCATAATCTGGACGAAATCCAGCTGCGCCGCCAGGGGTGTAAGCATCAGTAGAACGCAAACGTTTGTTGGCAGTGTAATGATTCACCATGGAATCCATGCAACCAGCTGTCACACCAAAAAAATACTTTGGCTTCCCTAATTTTTTAAAATCACGCAAATCATCTTTCCAATTGGGTTGAGCAATGATTCCAATTTTGAATCCTTCATCTTCAATAATACGTCCAATTACAGCCGTTCCGAACGACGGATGATCCACGTAGGCATCCCCAGAAATTAAAATCACATCGAGCTCATCCCAGCCGCGTTTTTCTACTTCTTTTTTCGTAATTGGTAACCAGTCGGTTATTGGTCTCTCCTCCATCATAGTGCAAAAATACGGAAATAAATATCCTTAAAAAATGTAAAATTTAGTAGAATTAAAAGATTGTTTTTAACTTAACGCCTTGATGCGAAATTTGTTCACTTTTACTGCCCTTTTATTATACCTTTTTACGGCTTGTTCGGACCGTTCTGTCAATGAATTGGATATAGACAAACTTAAAGGACAACAATCTGTTTTTAGAATGAATTCATTTGGTACGGATGCAGAAAAGTTCATTTCGTTTCCTGTTTGGTTCAACGATTCAATTATCAAAGTAAACCACATTTTCAAAATAACACGAGATTTTTATTCATTTGATTCGGATGAGGCCAATGATTTTGGTTCTTTGAATAGTGAAGTACCGCGTGAGAAAAGAGAATATTGGTTTTCTGAAAATGGTCAATTAAAGGATTTGAAAGTAACCTATTTTTATGATGATCAAGAGATTGGATCGGTTCATTACACCTACGTTTCTCAAAAAGATCATTTTGGGTTTGCAAAAGTTGTCGTTTTTTCAGATACGAATACCGTTATTGATATAGAGGAAAAAGATATGGATTTCCCCTTCAAAATTCACGAAAAGGTTAAGGAAACATCGAAATATTTGGCCTATCGTGACCAACAAACTGGCGATTATTTGTTTTTTATGTTGGATAAGAAATATTGGGGACCTTTATCCGTTGATTCAATTTTGGAGCCTACCAGAAATGATATCATTGTTCTGGGAACTAGTTATTACCCAGTTAAAAAATATCAAGTATCTAATAAGGTGAATGAAAAAAATGTACTACAATATTCCTACAACAGTAAATCGAGGGTTCTTGAGTCAATTCAGAAACAAGATTATCCCTTCGATAACAAACGCAGTTTCACCTATAACAAGAAAGGTTTTTGTACCGGTTACATAGATTCTACGTTTACAGAAAATGTATTCCTGACAAGAATTATTTCAGAAGTGAAAACAGATAAAAAAATGAAACCAATAAAAGTTGTTCATACAAAGAAGAATCAGAACAATGAAACGGGTAAAATAGAGGTAGAAAGAATAAGTTATGAGTATAAGAAAACAGTTTATTAAAAAGGCCTTTTTATTGCAATTAGTGCTTTTATTACAGGCCTTTGTGAGTTTCGGCCAAGACGAAATAGTTCAGGACACAATTAATGGAGTTGTATACAATGTGTATCCATTTCCTATCGAATTTCAACCGCATAGTGCCTACTATTTTGCTCAAAAACGTACAAGAGAGGATAAGATTTCTACCCGAGAGTATATTAAATATATGACGGAAGATGAAGATATGCCTAAAGCGGAATTACGAGCAATGAAGCGTGAAATTCGTAATGAAATGCGCGGTAATTTCTTTTCATCTAACAGTTACAGAAAGGAAAACAAGCATTTGAGAAATAAAAAATTCAAAGCAGCAGTGCGCAGCAATCCTTATCCTTTATTGGAGCAACGCTATTCATTGGAGCACGACATTATTCCTTCGTTGGATCAAATACCTGATGGAAAATATGTCCAATATTTTGATATGGTTACGTTGCTAGATAAACATGGGAAATCTACGTTTGTGGAAAATCGTGTCGCAGGCTATTTTACAATCAAAGACAATATGTTGGATGGAGAAGCTGTTTGGTTCAATGTGAAAGGTGACACGTTAAAAAAGGGTAGATTCGAAAAAGGATTAAAAGTAGGTGAATGGACACTTGAGAACCGTAAAATTGGCTATTCAATTGATCCGATTAATGCGAAAGTTTACATAGAAAGAGGGTATCCAAATATGGATACGATTCGCGAAATAGTTACATATTCTGGAGGGTTTAAAAATGGACCATATGCGAAATATGAAAATTCTGTTTTTCCTGTCGAAGAAGGTCAGTACAAAGACAATAATGCCGTAGGAGAATGGATCGAAAGAGATGTCAACTTTACAGGAAAAGGAAAAAAACGCGTAAGAAATAGAAATAATAATGTTATAACCTTCCGCTATACCGTTTCTAATGATGAAATTGTAGTTCATCAGCCACTTATTCGCAAACGCTTGATTAAAGACATGGATTATAAAAGTCCATTTGATTTTATGGGCAAATACTCAGTAAGTGTTTCTTTTTCTCGTTTGTATGGAATCAATTATCCAAAAGATCCTGATATTGAATTGGAAGAGGAAACAATCAATTCGTATGAAGGTGAATTGTATGAAGATGAATACTACGAAGATGAGTATTATGGTGAAGACGTATACTATGAAGATGAGTATTACGAAGATGAATATTATGGTGGAGATAACTCTGAATATTCCAATATGGTTTACGACGCAGCAATCGATGATTATGTACCCTTAAGTAAAATGATTGATAGCCTTGGAATATACTTCAAATATGATGGAACTTATGAGAAACGTTATCCAAACGGTCAATTAATGATGCGCTATGAGTTTAAAAATGGCAGTTTAGTTAAGGAAGACACTATTTTCTGGGACAATGGAAAACCGTATGATGTGATTACGTTTGAGCAGGATTCAAATCAATTCATTCACCGAGTTTATGACTATAAAGGCAAGTTGTACAATGAAATCGTTTATGATTCAATAGGTAATTTTAAACGTGTTAACTTCAAACCTGCTACAGTTAAATATTTTAGTTTGGATGGTTTTACTGTTGAAGATGAGAAAAATGCACGCTATTTCTTCTATGATAAATTAGATACAATGGCAACCGATTTATCAACCATTGATTCATTAGTTATTTTTAGATCATGGTTCAAAGAAGACACAACAATGCTTTATTCTCGTATGTATTTTCCAATAGATAGAACCTTGAAGTTTAGTTCATATGGTATTACTGGAGCATCTTCAAATTCTGCCGAATTGAATTTTAGTGAAAATTTTGAAAGTTGGACAGGTGTAAGAAAGTTCAATTATGGAAATCTTACGATGAAAACAACAACTTCTGCTTCTTATAGTGAATGGGAAGTGAAGGATAGTATTCCTCAGCGCCATGTGAATGAATATGGCAGAAGCTTTAATACGACCGATGAGTACATTTTAATGCAAAATAACAAACCATTTTCTGGAAAAGTTTCAATAACAATGAACGAAAAAGGTGTTTCGTTGAATTCAGGAAAAGACATTAAAATGGTCTTGCCAAGAGGTTATGTGATGACAGAAAAGTTGAAAAAAGACTTGGCAAAATACAAGGAAACAGGCAAAACGAATTATGAAGACTTGTTTGCATGCATTGATGCATCTGACATCGAAGATGAGTTTTCGACCACTATTTTCAGCTCATTATTGGGAGGTTTTGTGAGTGATTTTATGCAAAATTCGTATATGGATTATGGTTACGACTATAACGAAAGTGGAAAACCAAAACGCTACAATGAAAAAAAGGTTGGCACGTTCACAAAATACGTTGAAGGAGAGATGATTGATGGACTACCAGTTGGTTTATGGATTTTCAAAGATCAACGAGGGAAGGTGATTGCCGAGGTGCCATTTGATAAAGGTTTGGTTAATGGAACAGTGAAAGAATACGATTATGAATACCCTGATCGAAGAGGTTATGAATATTATATGGAAGAACCGAATTTCATGAGAGATTCAATGCCGAAACGCACAAAATACTACTTATCAAGAACTACTGAATACAAAAATGGGTTAAGTAACGGTATTAGTTACCAATACAATTGGTTAGGAGAAATTGTGAAACAGGATTCTTATAAAGACGGATACAAAGATGGTACTTGCTTTGAGCGCAATAACTTGGCTTACACGACTCTAACATACAAAGAAGGAGCTTTAGATGGATATGTTAAAACATACTTAACCTTGAGAGGAAAAGATTCAACATTATTGTATGATTTGAATTTTCAAAACGGAGCACTTCAGGGTGAATCAAAAGCCTTCCATTTGAATGGGAAATTAGCGAAGAAAGGATTCTTTCTTAATGGCGATCCAATAGATGATTATGAAGCGTATGATACATTAGGGTTTAAATATCATTACGTAAAGTTTCAATATTCTTATCCAGTAGAAGAAAAAATTTGGGAGGAAAATCAATTGAGTGTGCGCTATTTGTTTGACTGGAGAGATTCAATTTATTTCCAACCAACAGATATTACAACTTCTCAGAGCTTAGAACGCACGCTTGCTCAATTGGGAATTGGAAGTGAATATTATCGCCCTTACTATGGCAGACCAAGTTTGGTAAACAAAACCGGAATAGATTATCACATCACCAAATATTATCCGAATGATTCTATTGCACGTGATGGTTCAATTTCGGTTGGTAAAAAAGTGGGCTGTTGGAAATATTGGAGCTATGAAGGCGAAATGTTGTACGAGGTCGATTATTTCGACACGATAATAGCTATCAATGACAGCATTCAATTTAAAGCAAAAGGTATTTTAACAGATTACAATGCTGCAGGGCAAAAAATCAGTGAAAGTTATGTCATTGAAAAGTTTGAAAAATACGACTGTTCGCACACGGATCATTACGAAATTCGTCAATTGATGACCATCTGGCAAGGTAAAGATTCGGTAGATCGTATGAATGGCTATGTGAAAAACTATTATGACAATGGCGTTCTACAAAACGAAGGAATGATGAAAGATGGTTTGCCTACAGGTGTTTGGAAGTATTATGATCCGTATGGTAAATTGAATCAAGTTGGAAATTATGTCATGGGTAAACGCGATGGTCGTTGGCTTGGTGGAGATTTATCGAAAACAAAATACTTGGGTGATATTTGTTTGAATCCAAACTTGCCTGCTATTGAAGAGGAAATCAAATACCGTGAGAAACTGTTAGATATTGTCATAACCAATTATAAAATGGGTAAGGCCTTAAATAAAGAGTTCTACGACGTGAATTTGAATACCTATGACGAGGAAAGTGAAGTAGAAATCATTGATTCGGAAATCGAATTAAGATAATTGTAAAATCTAATAGAAAAAAGAGATGGTCAAATGGTCATCTCTTTTTGTTTTGTGAAGTTTCTTAATGGGACTTTCGTTACATTTGTCCTGCAAATAGTTTCAAAATGATTAGACTAGAACAATACGATGAGGTACAAGTACAATCGACACTTGTGATCATTTCAGATAAAAAAACGAAGTTGGATAAAATCTTAGGAGAAGACATTGTTCTTTTTCATAAGAAATTTCAAAAAAGTGACGACAAGTTCGATTTTATAAAAGGTTTGAATGGTAGCACTTACTTTGTAAAAGGCGATCAAAAAACTGAAGAGCTTAGAGTAGTAGGTGCTAAAATAATTGCACAACTTTCAAAAGAAGCGAAAAGTTTAACTTTAATTGGTTCTGCAGCAGATCAGCTATTCATTGCTGAAGGAATGATTTTGGCTTCTTATCAGTTTATCAAATATTTTAAAGATGCCGATAAGAAGAAGCTAAATCTTGAAACAATTTGTTTGAGCAAGGAGGTTAGCGCCAAAAAACTCGCAGAATTATCTGATACTGCTAAAGCTGTTTTCTGGGCAAGAGACCGCGTGAATGAGCCTGTTTCGCACCTGAATGCAAGCCAATTAGCTGAGGCGATAAGTGAATTAGGTAATGAAGCCGGAATGACAGTTCAAGTGTTGGAAAAAACGCAGATTGAATCACTAAAAATGGGTGGTTTATTGGCTGTGAACAAAGGATCAATTGATCAACCAACTTTTACAATTGTTGAGTATAAACACGAAAAGGCGATTAACAAAAAACCAATCGTTTTAGTTGGAAAAGGAGTAGTTTATGATACGGGAGGATTAAGTTTAAAACCAACTCCTGGTTCAATGGATGTCATGAAAAGTGATATGGCGGGTGCTGCCTGCATGGCGGGAACAATCTATTTAGCTGCCTTACAGAAACTCAAATTACACATTATTGCCTTAATTCCAGCAACTGATAATCGACCAGGATTGAATGCTTATGCACCTGGAGATGTAATTACAATGTATGATGGAACAACAGTTGAAGTGTTGAACACAGATGCTGAAGGAAGAATGATCTTAGCAGATGCTTTGTCTTATTCAAACAAGTATAAACCAGAATTAGTAATTGATGCTGCGACCTTGACAGGTGCTGCTTTACGTGCAATTGGGACGAAAGCGTCTGTAATTATGGGGAATGCAGATGATAAAGTGTTTGATCAATTGGAAAAAGCTGGAAATGAAGTGCATGAGCGCACTGTTCGTTTTCCATTTTGGGATGATTACGCCGCAGAAATTAAGTCGTCAATCGCAGATTTGAAAAACTTGGGTGGACCAAATGCTGGAATGATAACAGCAGGGAAGTTTTTAGAGCATTTCGTAAAATCTCCTTATATTCACATGGACATTGCAGGCCCAGCATGGTTAGACGCAAAAGAAGATTACAAAGGTCAAGGTGGAACAGGAGCGGGAATTCGTTTGTTGTTCAACTTTTTGAAAAAATATAAATAATGGAGAAAGAGAAGGAAAAAGAAAAGGATTTAGGGAATCCAAATCCAATACGTGTTGGAATCTCCATTGGTGATATTAATGGAATCGGACCCGAAGTTATTATCAAAGCTTTGAATGATTCGCGCATGTTGTTAGAATGCATGCCGATTATTTATGGTTCTACCAAAGTGTTCGCTCATTACAAGAAAGTGTTGAATGAAAACGATTTCAATTATCAATCGTGCAAAATGGCAGAGGATGCTCAACTCAGAAAAGTAAATGTGGTAAACGTTTGGAATGATGAGGTTGAGTATCAAATGGGTCAAGCAACTGAAAACGGAGGAAAGCATGCATTTCTTTCGTTGGAACGAGCTACACAAGATTTAGCAGCTGGTAAAATAGATGTGTTGGTAACGGCTCCTATTTCGAAGGAAGCAATGGCGAAATCAGGATTCAAATTCCCTGGTCACACAGAATATTTGGCAGATTTAGCAGGAACAGAAGATGCCTTAATGGTCATGGTTTCTGGCAACCTTCGTGTTGCTTTGGTAACAACGCATATTGCTTTAAAGGACGTAAACTCAACCTTGACGAAGGACTTGATTTTAAAGAAAATAAAAACGTTCGAAACTAGTTTGAAAAAAGACTTTGGATTAATTCGACCGCGTATTGCTGTTTTTGGATTGAATCCTCATGCTGGTGAGAACGGAAAAATGGGAACGGAAGAACAAGAAATCATTGCTCCAGCTATTAATGCTGCGAAAAATGAAAATATTTTGGCGTTTGGACCTTATCCTGCTGATGGTTTCTTTGGTTCTAATGCTCGTTCTCAGTTTGATGGTGTTTTAGCGATGTACCATGATCAAGGTTTGGCGGCATTCAAAGCTTTGGCATTTGAAGACGGTGTGAATTATACAGCGGGTTTACCAATTGTACGAACTTCACCAGATCACGGAACTGCTTTTGACATTGTTGGACAAAATAAAGCGAGTGAACAGTCAATGCGCAACGCAATTTATGTGGCAATGGACATTCATAAAAGTCAAGTTTTTGCAAAGGAAATTGGCGCTAATCCATTACAAATTAGTCCAAAAGAGAAGAAGCGCTCGAATAGTGATATAGAATAATGATAGAATTAAGTGAAAAAATTAAAGGATATTAACAACTTTAAGTTAAAATTGTTACCTTTGCCCTCCAATTTTCGTTCAGTGTGAAGTCAAAAAGAGAATACATTATTCCGTTTATAGGCTTGAAACTTGGGTTTCACGAATATCAATACGATATAAGTGACACGTTCTTTGAAGAAAGAGAATATTCGATCATTCACAAAGGAAATGTGAATGTGACCTTGGTGCTTGAAAAGAAAGAGACCATGTTAATAGGCGAGTTCGTCATTAACGGTGCTGTTTTTACAGATTGCGACCGATGCAATGACCCAATCGAGGTTCCTGTTAAAGGAAGTTATCGAGTGGTGTTTAAATTCGGTTTAGAACCAAGTGATGATGAAACATTGATTGTTTTGCATCCTGATTCTTATGAGTTAGACATTCGTGAAAACTTGTATGAATTAATTACTGTTTCGCTACCGATTCGTATGGTACACGCAGAAGGGGATTGCAATGAGGAGATGATTGATTTATTGAATAAATACACTGTTCAGCGCGAAGAGAGTGATGATGAAGACCAAGATGATTGGGATGATGATGACGATTGGGACGATGAAGAAGAAGTCGACGATGGAGAAGATGATTTCGATCCGAAAGATCCACGTTGGGCTACATTAAGAAATTTGAATTAAAACAAAATAAATAAAGTAAAATGGCACATCCTAAGCGAAAAATATCGAAGACACGCCGTGACAAGAGAAGAACGCACAAAAATGCAGTTGCAAATAACATCGCAACTTGTCCAACAACAGGGCAACC
>JBDLVK010000065.1:0-11629 GCA_039804825.1 Bacteroidota bacterium | reverse complement strand
TGTCATTACTTTTGGGCGGTACACAATGTTAGGAAATCGGTTCAAATAAATTTTAACATTTTAAAATAAAAAGTTGTAACATGCAGAAAATCAGATGGAAAAAAGTTGTGATGTATTCGTTTTTAATGAGCGTGTTTATCGTTTGTTGGTCGAATTTTTCTGTGTATTACGAAAGCAAGGATTTTCTTTTTTCGGATGTTGAAAAAATGCCTGAAGTGAAAACCGGCTTATTGCTTGGAACGAGTCGTAATTTAAGAGGAGGTTCTGAAAACGCGTATTTCTTTCATCGAATTGATGCTTGCGTGAAGCTGTACGAATCTGGGAAAATAAAAAATGTTCTCATCAGTGGTGATAATGGGAGTAAGGATTACAACGAACCTGAAGATATGAAACAAGAATTGATTGCCCGTGGAATTCCTACCGAACATATTTTTCTAGATTACGCAGGGTTTGACACCTATGATTCTGTGCTTCGAGCTTGGATGATTTTTGGTCAAAAACAATTTGTTGTCATTTCGCAACACTTTCATAATCAGCGTGCAGTTTATATTGCGCGACGTTTTGGGTTGGAAGCTTATGGATTTGATGCTAAGGATGTCCGAAAAATGTATGGAATTAAAACGAAGTTTCGTGAGTTTTTTGCTTGTGTAAAAGCGTATTTTGAAGTGAAATTGAATGTTGAGCCTACATTTTTAGGGGATAAAATTCATATTCCATAAAAAAGGTTTTAAAAAGAACGAAACTGCTTCGTTGTTTTCAAATTTCACCAATGGTCATTTACTTAGGTAAACTCCCATTGCTTCATTCTTAACGCCTCGCATTTTAGTCCTTTTTAAAACCTTTGACGAGTGTGAAAGAACGAAACTGCTTCGTTGTTTTCAAATTTCACCAATGGTCATTTACTTAGGTAAACTCCCATTGCTTCATTCTTAACGCCTCGCTTTTTAGCCCTTTTTAAAACCTTCTTCTGGTAATTAGAAGCAGACCTTTTCGGAAAATCTCTTTTAATTCAATTGATTGAATTAAATCAATGCTTTTATTTCAAGAATGATTCGTTCGGCAAGATCATTTGCCATTTGCTCATTTTGACTTTCAGAATAAATTCGAATGATTGGCTCAGTATTACTTTTACGCAAGTGAACCCATTCTTTTCCGATGTAAATTTTAACACCATCCGTTGTATCAACTTCTTCGTGCGCATAGTTGATTGTCATGTGCATCAACAATTGATCTACGTCGATATCTGGCGTCAATTCAATTTTATTTTTCGAAATTGTGTATTTTGGATAACTATCACGCAATTCTGAAACTTTCATTTTTTTGTGCGCCAAATGACTCAAAAACAAAGCAATTCCAACCAATGAATCACGTCCGTAATGCAATTCAGGATAGATGACACCACCATTTCCTTCACCGCCAATTACGGCATTTGTTTCTTTCATTTTTGTCACTACGTTGACTTCACCAACTGCCGCTGCACTGTACAATAAACCACGGTCCTCTGTAATATCACGCAAAGCACGTGTAGAAGATAAGTTTGATACAGTTGCGCCTGGCGTATGCGTTAACACATAATCAGCAACTGCAACCAGGGTATATTCTTCACCGAACATCGAACCATCTTCGCAAACAAGCGCTAAACGGTCAACATCTGGATCAACAGTAATTCCAACATCTGCACCAACTTCTTTGATTTTAGCCGCCAGATCAGTTAAATGTTCTGGCAATGGTTCTGGATTGTGAGGGAAATGTCCGGTTGGATCACAATAAAGTTTCGTGGTGTTTTTAACTCCCAAGGCTTCTAAAAGCGCTGGAACAAATATTCCACCGGTAGAGTTAACAGCATCAACAACCACTGAGAAATTAGCTGCTTCAATTGCTTTTTTATCCACCAATGGCAAGGCTAAAATTGCATCAATGTGTTTTTGTAAATAGGAATCATCTTGACTAACTTTTCCTAAATCATCCACTTCTGCAAATTCAAAACTTTCAGCTTCAGCAATCGCTAAAACAGCTTCACCGTCAGCACCAGAAATGAATTCACCTTTTTCGTTCAATAATTTTAATGCATTCCATTGTTTTGGATTGTGACTTGCGGTTAGAATGATTCCACCGTGCGCATTTTCCATTGGAACAGCCACTTCAACTGTTGGTGTAGTCGATAATCCTAAGTTTACAACATCAATTCCTAAGCCAACCAAGGTTGAAACAACCAAGTCAGAAATCATTTGCCCAGAGATACGCGCATCACGCCCAATTACGACTTTGATTTTGCTTCCCGCATTTCTGTTTTTCAACCAAGTACCATAAGCTGCAGCAAACTTCACTGCATCAATTGGTGTCAATCCTTGATCTACTTTTCCGCCAATCGTTCCGCGGATTCCAGAGATTGATTTTATTAATGTCATTTTTTTAGATATTAGGACTTTAAGACTTTAAGACTTTAAGATGTTAGGACTTTAAGACTATGAATTATTTCGAATAGCCAATTTTTCCGACTGATTTGAATTGACGTTTTAAATCAATCATTTTCATGCAGGCAATGGCACATTCTATCCCTTTGTTACCGTGTTTACCACCTGAGCGGTCAATCGATTGCTGCATGTTGTTGTCTGTCAATAAACAGAAGGCAACTGGCGTATTGTATTTTAGATTGATGTCTTTGATTCCTTGTGTTGCACCGTCGCATACAAAGTCAAAATGTTTTGTTTCACCTTGAATGACAACGCC
The DNA here is from genome assembly GCA_039804825.1 of Bacteroidota bacterium. GTDB lineage: Bacteria > Bacteroidota > Bacteroidia > Flavobacteriales_D > Crocinitomicaceae > M0103. Next base: position 8,899 of record JBDLVK010000065.1, on the reverse strand, counting down.
AATGGCAACAACGCCATCTACATCTGTAAATTCACACATGTATTGAGCTCCCAATGGAAGTTCGAAAGCACCTGGAACAAAACGCACCAAAATGTTTTCTTCTTTTACACCATTGTCTATCAATGCTTCTTTAGCACCTTTTAACAGATTCAAGGTAATTGAATCGTTCCATTCAGAAACAACAATGCCGACTTTAAAATCGGCACCGTTTGGAACAAAGTCCTTATCGTATTCTGACAGATTGCGTAATGCAGTAGCCATTTATTTTTTTGTTGTTTTGCTTGAAGATCGAGCGATGTATTTTTCAATTGATTTTTGAGAACCAAATTGAGGATAATCGTCTTGAATTTTTTTGTAACAATCAACTGCTGTATCGAAATCACTTGTTTTCTCAGCTGTTAATCCAGCTTTGAACAAATACATAGGAGTTGTCATTTCGTTTTCATTCAATCCAGCTGCTTCTAAGTATTTCTCAGTTGCCGTTTTGAAATCTTTCATTTCACTGTAGCAATCTCCTTGAAGTCCAATTGCCATCGCAGAAACATACGTATCTTCAACGTCTACACCTTCTAATTCAGTCAATGCTTTTTTGAATTCACCTTTCGACATGTATTGTCTTCCTAAGATAAATTGCGCGTTTTCACCACCAATTTTACCATCGTATTTTTTAACAACTGGTTTCAACGCATCAATTGCCAAGTCAGTTGAATCTTGACTTGCGTAGTTCAAACCAATCCAATAAGCATCTTTCGATTTCTCATTGTCTGGTTTCCACATGAATTGAATGTATGCGAAATATCCGATTACTAAAACAAGTAAACCACCCACTCCGTAAGTGACGAAACGCATATTCTTGTTTGACTCTAATTGTCTTTTAATTTCTTGTACTGAAAAATTTTCTAACATTATCTGCAAATTTAGCCCTGCAAAAATAGTTTTTTTTTTGATTAACAAAAGCGAAGTTTTCAACAAGATTGTGCTTAAAGACAATTTAAAACAAAATCACTAAAAATTCGGAGCGAGCAAAAATTGGTTTAAATTTGTGTCAATGCATTTAAAATCCATCCATCTCATCAATTTTAAGAATTACGAAGAAGCTGAAATAGCCTTGTCTTCGAATGTCAATTGTTTTGTTGGGAAGAATGGTTCCGGGAAGACAAACATCTTGGATTCAGTGCATTATTTGAGTCTTTGCAAGTCGTACATGAATGTGATGGATCGCCAAAATATTCGCTTCGATCAAGCGTTTTTTGCCATTCAAGGAACTTGGAGCAAGGACGATCAAGATATTGCGATTCATTGTGCCGTAAAAAGTGGTGCGAAAAAAGTGTTCAAACGCAATAAGAAAGAATACGAAAAATTAGCCGATCACATAGGTCAATTTCCCGCTGTAATGATTTCCCCGTATGATCGTGATTTAATTTCTGAGGGAAGTGAATTGCGCAGAAAATGGATGGATGGCATTATTTCTCAGTTCGATCGTCAGTATTTGGACAATATTCAGCGCTACGCAAAGATTTTGGATCAACGCAATGCACTGTTGCGTAACATGTACGACCACGGTTTGTTTGATCGTGAGTCCATCGAAGTATGGAATGAGCAATTGATTAAAACTGGAACGGCGATACACGAGAAGCGTAAAGCGTTTTTAGAGGAATTTATTCCTGTTTTTCAAGAGCGCTATCATTACATTGGTTTGGAAAGTGAAGAGGTTCATTTGGATTATCGATCACAACTGAATGATCAATCGTTTGAGGACTTGTTGATTCAATACGAGAAAAAAGACGCGCTAACGCATTATTCGAATGCAGGTACACACAAAGATGATTTGTTGTTTACGATAAAAGGTCATCCGATTAAAAAGTTTGGTTCACAAGGACAGCAAAAATCGTTTATCATTGCTTTGCGCTTGGCACAATACGATTGGTTGAAAAAGCATTTGAATGTGCATCCTGTACTTTTATTGGATGATATTTTTGATAAATTGGATCAAACCCGTGTCGCTAAGTTATTGGCCTTGGTTTCGAATCATTATTTTGGACAAGTATTGGTAACCGATACAGATGAAGATCGTATTCGTGCCATTTTTCAAACGGGTGAATTTGAAAGTAAGTTGTTTTCTGTTGATCAAGGAATTGTCGTTGAATTACCTTCACAAATAATACAAGAAGTATGAACAAAGATGAATTAAAACGTACTTCTAATGAAGCTCCGTTGAGTGAGGTAATTGACAAGTTATTGCGTGCCTATCGCTTGGACGGAAAAATGAAGGAACTTGATATAATCGATGCCTGGCCGGAAATGATGGGAATTGCAGTGGCAAATCGGACGAAAGAAATTAAAATCAAAAATAAGGTCTTATACCTCACGATGGATTCTTCTGTTATGCGCGATGAATTGTCGTATGGAAAACAGGTGATTATTCAACGCATCAATGAAAAGGCGGGGTTTGAGATGATTCAGGATGTTTGGTTTGGGTGAGATGGATATTAGGAGTTTAAGACTTTAGGACATTAAGACAAAGGACGTCAAGACAAAGGACGACTTGACAAAAGGGCGCTTTGCTTAGGGGCGCTGCGCTTGGTTTTGCCACAGATGCACGGATGGCGCTGCGCTTTTTGAACCACATAAGGCACATAAGGACACATAAGGTAATTTTCGCTGTGCTCAATTTTATAACACCCTTCGAGAGCTTCAGGGCAGGCATAAGGACAGATAGGGCGCTTTGCTTAGGGGCGCTGCGCTTGGTTTTGCCACAGATACACGGATGGCGCTGCGCTTTTTGAACCACATAATGCACATAAGGACACATAAGGCGCTTTGCTTGGTTTGAACCACCCATCGACCCTTCGTCAAGCTCAGGGTAAACAGGCTCAGTGCAGGCTTAAGGACAGATAGGGCGCTTTGCTTAGGGGCGCTGCGCTTGGTTTTGCCACAGATGCACGGATGGCGCTGCGCTTTTTGAACCACATAAGGCACATAAGGACACATAAGGCGCTTTGCTTTTAGAAGGGGAGGAGTTGTTTCATGAAATTTGATGTGATTTGTTGGGTTTTGGTTAGATGTTGATTTTGTGGTCGAATTCGGAATGTTTGATGCCCATGAAATTGCAGAATTCATCGACTGTTACAATCTGGTGTTTGTTTTTACCGTAATGCGTTTTTATTTTCTTTAGAATAGCTCGGGCGGAGCGTTCGCTTTTGCCTGTAATAATCATAATGTCTTTTGGGTAAATAGCAATTCGTTTCATTTTATTGATGAGTGGTTTGTTTTTCGTTCTAAAAAATCAATCTCATGCATTAACCATGCTCTTGCATGCACTATCCATGCTTTATCCATGCTTTATCTATGCCTTATCTATGCTTTATCTATGCTTTATCCCCCTAGTAAGTGACAATTGGCATGCAGAGTTGCTGGTAATGACTGAGATGTTTTGCAAAAGTAATGTGATTGTGAGGTACAAAAAACTGCAAAAACGGCACAAAACGGCAAAAAGTTTATGTTTCGGAAGTGCTGTGTATCAATCAAGTAGGAGGCGGTATACATTTGAAACGTTCAAAGCAATGAAAAGGAAATGTAGGGCCCACATTTTTGAATTCATCTGACGAGGTGAGTTTAGAGTTGCAATGGATGGACAAGGGAAGGTCTCTTGTTGAAAATGAAAAACCACATAAAGCAACAATTAAAATGGCAAAGCAAAAAGGGATTATTAAAATCCAAGGAAAGATAGGTGAGTTGTCTTTTTACACTACAAAAGATGGCAACCTGGTAAGAGAGAAAGGAGGTATAGATGCAAAGCGTATTGCAAGTGATCCAGCTTTTAAACGAACGCGAGAGAATGGGGCTGAATTTGGCTCGTCTGCTTCGTCTGGAAAGTTGATCCGTGATGCATTTCGACCATTGATTCACCATGCAAGTGATCAGCGTGTGACAGCACGTATGATGAAAATCATGACAGAGATTAAGAATTTAGACACTGTTAGTCCGCGCGGAAAGCGAAATGTTGGGATAGGAATTACGAATCCTTTGTCTTTAAATTTACTGAAAGGCTTCAATTTTAACATTCACAGTGTTTTGGTAAGTGTCATGTACAAACCTTTCACGGTTGATCACGCGACGGGCGAAATTTCAATTCTAGAATTAAATCCAATGAATGATTTAACGTTTCCTGAGGGTGCAACTCACATGACAATTCAATCGGCGTGGGCGAAGATTGATTTTGTAGCGAAATCAAAGGTTGTTGAAATTTCAGATCCCTACAATGGTCCAATTGATAGTAACACGGTTGATGTGGTGCTAACACCGCAACAAATACCTAGTGGTGTTGGAACCAATTTTCAGCTGTTGATGATTGAGTTTTTTCAAGAGGTCAATGGTGTGCAGTACACCTTAAATAATGGGTCTTTCAATTCTGCTAGCATCATCGATGTTTATTAATCTTTTGGTTAGCAGCCTTTGAAAGTTCGAATGTGAAACATTTTTAAAAAAGTTTAAATCATGAATTTAAGAGAAAGAATCATGGCGAAGACGCCAAAGTTTTATCAAACAGTGCGCAAAATTGGTTTAGGATTGGTTGCAGCAGGAGGCGTATTGGTTTCTGCACCTGTTGCCATCCCAGCCGGACTGGTTGTGCTTGGTGGTTATTTGATTGTAGCAGGAACGGTTGCGACTGCTGTTGCACAAACAACTGTTGAAAGTGAAAAATAAAGTTAAACGTTTAATTCAGCCTTTGCGACAATTGTTGGAAGGCATAAAACAAAAGAAGATGGAAGTAAGACCTAGTGTTTTAGTTACAGAGGACCTAGAGGTTCAAGTAAAAATGAGTAAGCCAACACGCTTTAAAGCTGGTGGCGAACTATCAGGGAAGGTTAATCGTGTTGGTGTTCAAGTAAATGAGGATCTGATTGAGAACAAGGAATTGTTTGAATTGAAGATGGTTATTTCACGCGAAGCGACGAATAACTCAACCATTTAAGAAGTAAAAAAGACTTACTATGGAACATCACGAACACACCACGGTCATTGGAACAATTTCAGGTACAATTCTGACTGTAACGGCAACAATCGATACGGAGGATTATCTGAAAACTATTGTTTTGGCAATTATTGGTGCAATTGTAAGTTTTACAATGAGTAAGTTTTTAGCATGGATTTGGGTTTTTATCAAAGGTAGGAAATGAGTCCAGCATTTTAATTCTTAATCAAATTTCAAGGCACCATCTTCCTTTATTGGAGGGTGGTGTTTTTATTTAAGCATATAAATGCTTTGAACGAGTTCTTCTAAATCGCATGCTTTGTTCAGGTACACTATTGAATCGTTGATGGTTTTCTTTCTAAATTCTGATGATAAGCAAATGATTTGTTGTTTAAATAATGGTGATTTCAGATTGTTCAATTCTTCTTCATTAATGATCAATACATCAACATGAGTATTTTTTAAGCCTAAGCTGTTTTGAGAGTGGTATTTGATTGAAAAATCTGGATTTGTTTCGAGAAGGGATTTTAAAGTGCCTAATAAAACGGGATGTTTTTCAATGATTCCAATGTTAATCGTAGCTGTTTTTTTCATGATTTCAAATTTATGCAATTTTTAAAACAGAGCATATATGCTCTGTTTATTTTTTTGATTCAGTCCTACTTTCACCGCATGGATGAAGATGAATTTATCACAACACTTGCTCAGCGCATTAAAAAGTTAAGAATTGAAAAGGGCTTAACACAATTTGATGTTGCGACTAAAATGGGTATAGAGGATTCTTCGTATCGCAAAATAGAATCTGGTCGCACGAATCCAACTGCGCGAACCTTGTATAAATTGGCAGAGGCCTTGGATGTTTCTGTTGGGGATTTGTTTTCGGAAGAGGACTTTAAGACTTTATGATCCCGAAGTGTCGGGACAGGCTTTAGGATCCCGAAGTGTCGGGACAAGCTTCAAGATCCAGAATGCTCGGGACAGTCTTAAAGATACCGAAAGCATTCAGCAACTATATAGTTTTTAAATGCTCTCGGTATGTTAGCTTGGAACAAATCAAGCATTGATCCATTCCATCCTGTTTTTTACTTAAGTCGTGTGGCAGGGTTTGCTACAGGTCTTACATCCGTTTGATTGTTTAAAATGTTTTTTAGCCTCTGTTACGGCCGTTGAACAGTTTTGGTGTTCTCCAAGGTCAATTCGATTTAACGGACTTGGTAGGTAAAAACAGGATTCTTTGTGCACTTCATGGTCTCCATTTGATTGTGCTTTTTTGTTCACATAATATCGCATAGTGGTTTTAAATTTTGTTACAATCAAATGTCGATTATTTATACACGCGAAACAAGCGTGAAAACCCCTATTTTTTTTAATGGTATTCATACGTGAAACAGTAGGTATGTGTACGTTGAATTTGGGTTAGTTTACTTGGTGAATATTGGTTTAAGTGATTGATATTTAGATTTTTGAGAAGGGGTAGGTGGTTGGGGACTGGGAGTTGGATCTGTTTTCGATTTTAGGTGAAAAATAGCTTTGAAGTATTAATCAATTAAAACTTTTAAAGTATGTCATTTAATGGAACAGAAGGGTCATTTGTAACCCTAAGAGAAGCGTCAAGTTGGACATCAAGCTACAGAGCTACAATTAGCAGTGGTGAAATCATTGCACATTTTTTTGGAACAGAAAAAATCAAGGCACTATTGGACCAAGAGAACTGTGTGGGGATTCGAATTTACTACGGTATTGATGAAAATGGTAAAAAAAACCTAATTTTGGTTGGGGCAAAAGCAAATGAAGATGATTTGGTAGATGGGTTGATTTTGGAGAGAGCATTTACATGCCCCCCAAAGTGTTCTGCGAGCAATGTTTTAAATAGTTGAAAATTAATGATTAAACTTTATGACTTTCTTGTGTTTAGTTCAGTTATAAGTTACTTATTACCTTTTATTCTTTCAATTAAAAAAATAATATTTGGAATCCGTAATGATGAATTACGGATTCTATTTTTAATTTCAATAGTTTCTTTTTTATCAGAGGTATGTTCTTTTAGCTTTATTTATTTTCTAAAGCTTTCAAACAATTCAATTGTACAAGTTTATACTTTGATTATGATTGGTTTAATTTACCGTTATTATCGCAAAAAAGTTCTTTTAGCTTTCAAAAATATACATGGGTATATACTGGTGGTCATGCTGGTATATATGTTATTCTTTTTCTTTTACGATTGTGGTTTCAATAAAATGAATGTATTTGCCAACATTTTTCTAACACTTTATACGATTCTTTTGGCCTCGATTTATTTCTACAAAGTTTATACTGAAATGAAAATCACCAATTTGTTTCAAGATGGTTTGTTTTGGATTAATTCAGCCTTTTTGATTTATTTCAGTTCGACTTTTTATGTTTCTTTGTTTGAAGAGTATATTCGTTCTGAAAACTCTGATTTATTATACTACACTTGGCCGATTCAATTGGTTTCTACGATGATTTTTAATGTAATACTTTCGAGGGGCATATGGTTAATGAAAAAACAATAATTCTTACCGTTCTGGCGGGGAGTTTATTCATCGTAGTAATCATCATTTTTATTTTTGTTGTGGGGATCAACTATCGCAAGAAGGTTATTCAGCGGGAGAGTGATTATCAGCTTCAACTGAAGAACAAGGAATTGGAGATGTTGAAGCGTGTGATAGAGACGCAGGAGACGGAACGGCAGAAGATTGCGGCGAATTTACATGATGAAATTAATCCGTTGTTGGTGTCGATGAAGCTTGTGTTAAGGGCACAGGCGAGTGAATTGGCAAATTTGGGAATTGATACGACTGGGTTGAGTAATCAGCAGGAAGTGATTAATTCTGTGATTGAGAACATTCAATCTTCGACTAGGGATTTGTCGCCAAGGATTTTGTATAAATTTGGTTTGGCACGTGCTATTAAGGGTTTTTTGCGGGATGTTGAAGGAATAGATGTGAGTTATGAATCGACAGGTGAGGAATTTTTGAAGGAAACGGAGACCATCAATCTTAATATTTATCGAATTACACTTGAATTGATCAACAATATTCGGAAGTATGAGGAGGTGAAATGTCTTCATGTATCCTTGAATAGTTCTGATAAATCTGTTGTTTTACGGATTACACACGATGGAGAAGGAATAACGAATGAACAATTTGAGCAGTATGCGGCTCATTCTAAAGGGATTGGATTGAATTCGATTATTTCAAGGGTAAAACTATTGGGAGCGAGCCTTGATTTCAAGCGGGAACCGACTCCTGAAATAGTTTTAGCTGTACCTTTGATACATGCGAGGGAAGATTAGAATTGGATTGGTGGAAGACCATGAAATGGTCCGTCAAGGACTGGCTGCATTGATAGATACTGAACCATCGCTTAAGGTGGTTTTTGATGTGGCAAACGGAGCTGAATTGCTCGAAATAATCAAATTTAAACGTGCAGATGTTGTTTTACTGGATATCGAAATGCCATTAGTTGATGGCAAAACTGCATTGAAAAAGTTAAGTGCAAGTTATCCTGATTTGTCAGTGGTGATGTTGACGGCACATACGACTATCGATGATGTTGTTGATTGCATTGCACTGGGAGCCAAAGGTTTTTTACCTAAACATGCTGATTTTGACAAAGTGATTGATGCCGTTTTTTCTGTGTTTGAAAAGGGTTTCTACTTTGATGATTTTGTGACTAAGTCGTTGGTGCGCGAGATTGTTGTGAAGCGAGATAAGATATTGGATCAACAATTACAAGCCTTAAAATTACAGGAAATAGAAATCATCCGATTGGTGTGTGAAGGGCTGACAAATTGGAGAAAACGCCCATACTGACCACCCTAAAACGGAGTATACTGACCAGTCATTTTCATTTGCCTAAAAGAACGATTTAAGAGGTTATCTTATTTTCCAAAAATATTAC
>JBDLVK010000064.1:0-5817 GCA_039804825.1 Bacteroidota bacterium | reverse complement strand
AATTTCTTTTTAACATCGCCAATATTTTTGAAATCCTCCATTTTCTCAATCTCAATCAATTTTGAGTCAGAATTTTGATCGTAGATGTTTTGATCTAATTGTAGCCACAAGTATTCTAATTTGTCCGGAGAATTGTTTGTGTACGTGATTGTTTCTTCACCTGTTAATTTTTGTGTCGCGTCATCAATTGTTAAGTTGATTTTATAATCGGCTTTTTGTTGGTAATAACCATGTCCAGGCGCTCCCGCAGCTGTTCTGTATTCATTTGGAGTTGGAAGTTCCAAATCAAGCTGAGCGAATTTGCTTTGACTGAAAGTCGTTAATGGTAAGCAAGCGAATAATAAAAATGAGAATTTCTTCATATTAATTAAAATCTATGTGTTGAGATCGTTTGTTTTGCAGGTAAACGTAGCTGGTTTTCTTATCGCGGTAGATAAATGTGAGTTTGTTTTGTTGCTCTTTATATTCATCCATTAATAAATCAAATTGAATATCTAATCCTTCAGATGGCATGAGAATCGGTGCTGACAAATATACTTTGATCATTCCTGTCAGTTCGATTTCAAAAGCTTCCATTGTTAAGGTGCCAACAGCATCGCTTTTTAGCGTAAAATGATGTGATATTTCTGTTTCAATTTGATTTAGTACAATGGAATCATTTTTATAAGTATTTAATTCTTTGCTGATTATGTTCTTTTTTCTCAAGTAAGACTCGAAGTCATGAGTTGTCATAACAATTGTTGCTTCAACACGTGCATTGTATTCATCGTATTCCACTTCAGCAAATGCAAAAAAATAGTCATGCGCATGAGAAAATGAAATCAAGAAAAATGAAAATACAAGTAAGATGTGCTTCATCGAATGCTTTGAGTTTACGCGAAAATAACAAATAATTAGAACACTAAATCCTTTTAGAAAGGTAGAGAATAGTACTTTTGTCAAAAATAAAGAAATGACGATTGGTATTGTTGGTTGTGGAAACCTCGGTTTTTCCTTGTTGAATGGTATTCGGAAAAAGGATGAAAATGTACAAATTATCGGTTCAAAACGAACGATAAACGATTTGCAAGCATTGAATCTACCCAATACGCAGTTCACTTCTTCGAACAAAGAATTAATCGAACATGCTGATATCGTTATAATTGCTTTAAAACCTTACAATGTTTTAAATTTTTTAGAAGAATTTAAGTCTGATTTTAAAGCGAATAAACACACAATTGTGTCAGTGGCATCTGGTGTTACAATTAGTGAAATGGCATCCGTTTTAGGTGAAGAATTTGATATTTATCGCGCAATGCCAAATACTGCAGCAGCGGTAAGTGAATCAATGACAGCAATTTCAGTGAAAAACGATCATTTAGGAAGGATAAATGAAGTGGTGCGTTTATTTGAATCACTTGGTGAAGCAATTATTATAGATGAAACGTTAATGGAATCTGCAACAATCCTCGGAGCATGTGGAATTGCGTATGTTTTGCGTTTTATTCGTGCGATGATACAAGGCGGAATTGAAGTTGGATTTGATGCAAAAACAGCAACGAAAATTGTGAGTCAAACGGTGAAAGGAGCGGCAGAGTTATTGATTCAAAATGGCACACATCCTGAAGAAGAAATTGACAAAGTAACAACGCCAAAAGGTTGTACAATCGTTGGTTTAAATGAAATGGAACACAGTGGATTCAGTTCTGCGTTAATTAAAGGAATCGTAACATCTTACGAAAAAATAGAAAAGAAATAAAGTATGAAATAAGCTAAACGAAATAATTTTCGATACAAATATGAGTTAAAATTATTTCGTTTAGCGATTCCATATGACAATTAAAAAACAAATTCTAAACATATGAAAACAACTGTAGAAATAAGCAATTATCCATTGACAGAAGCGTACGAAGCGCAAATTATCGATTTTATTGAGCGCATGAAGAATCATTCAGATATCGTTGTGAAAGTCAATACAACAAGTACGCATTTGGTTGGTGATTTGGATGTTGTGATGTCGGCCTTGAATCAAGAAATCAAAACGTCATTTGAGAAATTTGGAAAAATGATTTTCGTTGTAAAAATCTTGAAAGGCGCGTTGGAATTGTATTAATTAGAGGGTTTTATAAACATTGGCACAAAAAAAACTCCTGAGATTATCAGGAGTTTTTTTATATCAATCAAGTTGCTTATTTCTTACGATTTTTCAATTGTTCTTGTTGCGCTTTTTGCATTGCTTCTAAACGCTCTTGAAATTTCGATTTCTTTTTAACTTTTGTTGAACCACCAGCTGCAGCAGCTTTTCTATCAGCCATTTTAGCTTTCAGTTTATTCTCATCAACGAAGAATTCTTTAATCATAACCATGATGATGATTGAAATCAATGTTGAAATGAAGTAGTAGTAACTTAAACCTGCAGAGTAACTGTTGAAGAAGAAAATCATCATTACTGGGAAAATGTACATGATCACTTTCATGTTTGGCATTCCCGGTTGTTGCTGTTGTTGCATGTTACCACTGTTTAAATAGGTATAAACAAGCGTTGTAATAGACATTAATAGTGCAAACAACGACATGTGGTCTCCGTAGAACCAAAGGTTCACACCGAAATCCCAAACAGAATCGTATGATGATAAATCTTCAGCCCACAAGAATGGTTTTTGACGCAATTCAAAAGCAGAAGGGAAGAAGCGGAAAACAGCAAGTAAAATTGGCATTTGAATCAGCATTGGAACACAGCCTGCGAGCGGACTAGCACCAGATTCGCGATAAAGCGCCATCATTTCCATTTGTTTTTTCATAGCATCCTCTTTGTTTGGATACTTCGCGTTCAATTCATCAATTTCTGGTTTCAAAATGCGCATTTTTGCAGAAGATGTAAACATTTTCCACTGTACTGGCATCAAAATGAATTTCAAAATGATCGTTAACATCAAGATGGCAATACCCATTCCCATACCTGTACTTGAAAGGAAAGAGAACAACGGTTGAACAGCGTAAAGATTGATCCAACGGAACAATCCCCATCCGAAATTTAAAATATCATCGTAGCCTTGATTGTAAGCGTGTAATGTTTCGTAGTCGTTTGGACCAAAATACCAATTCATTTTTACTGAACCACCATTCACATTATCGATGTTCAAATTTGCAGTTGCAGCGTAATATTTGATGTGTGTCCAACGTTTTTCGTCTTCCAATTCAATTTTTCGAATGTTGAATTTTGTTCCTTCTTTCGAGAATTCTTTTTCAGGTCTTAATATAGATGAGAAGTAGCTTTGTTTAAATGCAATCCATTGGATATCTTCTTCAGCTTCCGCATCGTCGTTTCCCATTTCGTTTAGGTAATCCAAACCTTCTTCTTTTCCATTGAAACAAACTGTAGAAACTCGGCTTTGTTCAGAAAGTAATCGTTCAGTTTTGCGGAATGCTGTTTTCCAATTGAAGAGTACATTTTTCGGATTAACGGTTGTTCCAAAACCATTCATTTTAACCGTGTAATCCAAATCGAAAGCATTGTCTTTTAGTGCATATTGGTTTTCAATCGTTTTTCCATCTCCTAAATCCAATTCGAAGACAATGGAATTTTTTGATTTCGATTTTACCGTAAATAATCGGTTTCCAGTTCTTACTTTTTTACCATTCATGGTAAATTGCAGTTCGTTAACAGCATCACCATCATTGAATAAATTCAACGGAGTAATCTTACCATCTTTTTTAGCGAAATCATTGTAAGATTCATATTCCTTCAAATATACAGCAGCAACTTTACCACCTTTTGTAGAGAAATCAATGATTAATTTGTCAGTTTCCAAACGCGTTAATTCTCCTTTTACTTCTTTCGCAACAGGAGCGGATTCTTTTGAAGGTTTAACAGCAATTACAGTATCTTCTTTCGTTTTTGTGTTAACGTAAACTAGTCCTTTGTCTGTTTTAATTTGTTGACCTTTCGCGTCTTTTTTAGGAACCAAGTTTTTATCAACTTTGACTTCAGCAACTGCTGTTTTTTTGTCTTTTGCTGAATCCTTTTTCTTAGCTTCCTCTTTCGCTTTAAGGGCTAATTCCTTTTTTTGCTGTTCTTTAATTTCTTGCTCTGATGGTTGATTCACGATTGTGAAAACCGATAGAATAATTCCAATTAAAACCAGTCCAATGACGGTATTTCTATCCATTTCTATTTTGTTTTATTTGCAATAGCTGCGTTAATGAAAGCTACAAACAGTGGGTGAGGGTTTGCAACGGTACTTTTATATTCTGGGTGAAATTGTGCACCAACAAACCACGGATGGTCTTTGATTTCAACAACTTCAACAAGCCCAGTTTCCGGATTTCTTCCAGTTGGAATCATTCCAGCATTTTCAAATTCTTTTAAATAATCATTGTTGAATTCATAGCGGTGACGGTGACGCTCAGAAATTGTATCTGTATTGTATGCCGCTTGAACGTGCGAACCAGGTTTTAACTGACATTTGTATGCTCCCAATCGCATTGTTCCACCAAGATTAGAAATTGTTTTTTGCTCTTCCATCATACTGATAACTGGATAGTTTGAGTCCTCAGCGATTTCGGTTGTATGTGCATCTGCGTATCCCAAGACGTGACGTGCAAATTCAATTACCGCACATTGCATTCCCAAACAGATTCCAAAGAAAGGAACTTTGTTTTCTCGTGCATAACGAACTGATTCGATTTTTCCTGAAATCCCGCGAGACCCAAATCCTGGCGCCACTAAAATCCCATCCAAACCTTTCAATTCATCTTCTATGTTTGATTTTGATAATTTTTCTGAATGAATCCATTTCACATTTACACGCGCTTCATTTGCAACACCTGCATGAATAAACGCTTCTGAAATCGATTTGTATGAATCTTTCAATTCAACATATTTACCTACTAATCCAATGTTTACTTCTGTTTTTGGATTTTTCAAACGATCCAAGAAGTTTTTCCAACTTTCTAAATTAGGCGTTGATTTTGAAGGTAAACCTAGTTTTTCCAATACGACTTTATCCAATTCTTCGGCTTGCATCAACAAAGGAACATCGTAAATAGAAGAGGCGTCACGTGATTCAATTACGGCGTTCATGCTGACATTACAGAACTTAGCAATTTTCTTACGAAGTGTTAAATCCAATTCGTGTTCAGTTCTACAACAAAGAATATCTGGTTGAACCCCCAATTCCAATAATTGCTTAACGGAATGTTGTGTTGGTTTTGTTTTTAATTCTCCCGCAGCGGCTAAATAGGGAACGAGCGTTAAGTGAATTACGATACAATCATTTTCAAATTCCCACATCATTTGACGAACTGCCTCAACATATGGAAGTGATTCGATGTCACCAACTGTTCCACCAATTTCAGTAATTACAATATCATAAGTTCCTTTTTTACCAAGGATTTGAATGCGATCTTTGATTTCGTCTGTGATATGAGGAATTACTTGTACCGTTTTTCCCAAAAACTCGCCACGACGTTCTTTCTCAATTACAGATTGATAAATGCGTCCAGTTGTAACGTTATTTGCTTGTGAAGTAGGAACATTTAAGAAACGCTCGTAATGTCCAAGATCCAAATCTGTTTCAGCACCGTCATCTGTAACGAAACATTCTCCATGCTCATACGGATTCAGCGTTCCTGGATCGATGTTGATGTACGGATCTAGTTTTTGAATCGTGGTTGAATAACCTCTTGCTTGAAGCAATTTTGCTAGAGATGCTGAAATAATCCCTTTACCCAGTGAAGATGTTACTCCCCCTGTTACAAATACGTATTTTGTTGAATTTGACATGTATCTATGAAATGTAACTACGGGGAGCAAAGTTAGTACATTCCTTTTAATAG
>JBDLVK010000063.1:0-36515 GCA_039804825.1 Bacteroidota bacterium | reverse complement strand
CAAAATGAAAGAAATCACCAACAAGGAAATATGCAAAATTGGTAGAAATCTATTTCCATTTCGTGTTTCAAAAATCCACAAAATTATCATGACAAAATACGAGCAAATAATCGATAAAACCGAAAACACAAGCAACACTGCTATATAAAAACTAGGTGATGTAAACGGTAAATCCTTGTCAAAATTATCCTGTAACAAATCATCTAATATCCAAAATAAAGTGTTGAGTACAGACCCAACAAACGAAATGAATAAACAAGTAAAAAAATAAGGCCTCATGGTTCAGCAATTTTCAATCCTCAATTTCGAATGATAAATCATGAATCATAAATCACGAATTACAAATTATGAATCTGTTAAGCAAATTCCGAAAGCTCCAACCAACGATCTGTCACCCTATCTAACTTCGAGACAACTTCAGAAAGTCGATTTCCAGCCGACATGATTTCTTCGTTCGAGATCGATGGATCTGAAAGTTTGGCTGTTAAGACCTCTTTTTCCTCTTCCAAGGATTCCATGTCTTTTTCCAATTGCTTGAATTCCTCTTTTTCCTTGAATGAAAGTTTTTTCTTTTCAGCTGGTTTATCCGATGAATCAGAAAGCTGCGTCACTTTTACTTTTTCAGCTGGAACACCATCTTTCGCCTCTTGCTTTTCCTTTTTGTAATCAGCGGCGGTTTGTTTACGGTATTCAGTATAATTTCCAATGATGTCCTTTATAGCCCCATTTCCTTCAAACACGAACAAATGATCGACCATTTTATCCATGAAATAACGGTCATGCGAAACAACGATTAAACAACCTTCAAAAGTGCGTAAGTAATCTTCCAAAACCGACATTACGAAGATGTCTAAATCATTTGTTGGCTCATCGAGAATCAAGAAATTTGGATTTGACATTAAAACAGTCATCAATTTCAAACGACGTTTCTCACCTCCACTCAATTTGTGAACGAAGTTGTAATGCATGCTTCTATCGAACAAGAACTTCTCAAGAAACTGCGCAGCCGATAATTGACGTCCTTTTTCCAAGGGAATAAATTCAGCGATATCGCGAATTACATCAATTACTTTTTTGTCTTCATCCACTTTGATCAATTCCTGAGAATAGTAACCAAAAACAACCGTTTCTCCTGTTACCACTTTTCCGCGATCAACTTCTTCTTTTCCTTGAATCAAATTCAAGAAAGTAGATTTCCCAGTTCCATTGTTTCCAACAATTCCCAAGCGTTCCTTGCGCTGAAAATTGTAAGTAAATCCATCCAAGATCACTTTCTCGCCAAAGGATTTTCCGACCTTGTGCAATTCCAAAATCTTCGAACCAAGGCGTTCCATTTTTACTGGAATATCAATTTCGTCTTCATCAATGCGCTGACTTGCAACTTTCTTGATGTCTTGGAACGAATCAACACGCGCTTTTTGTTTTGTACCACGCGCCTTAGGTTGACGACGGATCCAATCCAATTCTTTCTTAAAGGTATTTCGCGCCTTATCAATCGTAGAAGCCAATTGTTCTTGACGTTCAGCTTTCTTCTCCAAGTAATACGAGAAATTCCCTTTGTATTTATATATCGTTTTATCTTCTAATTCATAAATCGTGTCACACACAACTTCTAAGAAATAGCGGTCGTGCGTCACCATTAAAATCGTTGATTTCGACTTCGAAAGGTATTCTTCCAACCATTCAATCATGTCTAAATCCAAGTGATTCGTAGGCTCATCCAGGATCAAGAAATCTGCTTCAGCTACCAATACTTGTGCTAAAGCAACACGTTTCTTTTGTCCTCCGGAAAGACTTCCAATCAACAAATCTGTATTGTCTAATTTTAGAACCGAAAGAATTTGATTCACTTTCACTTCCATGTCCCACGCGTTCAACTCCGTTAATTCATCGTAACACGCATGAATCGCTTCTTCGTTTCCTTCGCGTAGCGCTTGGTTGTATTTTTTTACAATTTGAAGTTCCGGTAAATCGTGCGAAAACACCGCTTCAAGAATTGTATGCGTATCGTCTAAGTTTTCACTTTGCTGCATGAACGCAACACGAATATCGTTTCTGTACACCACTCGCCCACTGTCGTATGGTTCCAATTCCATTAAACAACGCAGCAAGGTAGTTTTACCATTACCGTTTTTTGCAACGATAGCCACTTTTTGACCTAAGTCAATCCCAAAAGTTAAATCAGAAAAAATAACGCGATCACCAAACGACTTGGTGAGATTTTCAACAGAAAGATAATTCATGAATTAACGTAAGCGATTAAGTGAGTCGATTAATTTTTTATCCTTACGAATTCCAAAATAACCTAAAACGATAAACGGAAATGCCGCTAAAAATAAGTAAAGTCCAACTGCCGGTGTTAAACGTGTTGTTTCGCAAGCAGTGCAAGAAGCAGTTTCTCCAGCTGAAATTGTAATGATCCAAGCTGCAGTTGACAAATTCAAAATCAAGGCAATCCAAGTCAACATCAATTGGCGTTTTCTATTTTTAAACGAAACGATGGAAACCAATAACGAAAGCGCAATAACAATCATAAGGATAAAATATCCTTTCGTTTGAACTTCTGGTTTTACTAAGTTTTCATTTCCAAAAGCGGTTACTTGGTAATTCACTTCATTCAAAGAATAGGTAAAGAATGGTAAACCTAAAAAAGGTAAACAAACAAGAATCAATGCGATTCCTAAAAATAAAGTCTGTTTGCGTTGCCACATAATCGATAAATTTTTCCACGAAATTACGCATTTTAAACTGTTTATTGGCTTAGAACTACCGAATAAATGTTCATACCGACTATTCAGTCAATTCTGAGTTATTTATTTCTCTCGTGTGGAAATTGAACCTAACTTGCATCCAAGTGTAAGAAACTCAACTTAATGCGAATTACTATGAAAAATGTAACCATTGAAAATGCTTGTTCTGAGAAATGGAACGAGATGGCGCCAACCGATAAAGGTGCGTATTGTCAAGTCTGCTCAACGAATGTGGTTGACTTCACGAATAAATCAAGTTTAGAAATCAAGCAATTGTTATTGGCGAATAGTGGTAATTCTGTGTGTGGCCGCATTAAAACGCAACAATTGGAACAGTTGAATACCGAATTCGAATTGTGGAATACAAGTTCAAAACAAACGATTCAACGCGCGATGTTCTTTTCATTGCTCGTGGTTTTTGGATTGACCTTGTTCAGTTGTGAAACAGAAAAAGACAAACAAGCCATTCAAGCTTTACAAGCATCCGTTTCAACAGTTTTAGCTTCAAACACTGCTGATGCGCAACCGCAAATCGAACTTGTGCAGAAAGTCGAAACGACTGAACTTCCAGATTTGATTACTGAGGAAACAACTTCAAATTGCAAGTGTGACTATCAGGTGAATCCACCAGAACCAATTAAAGAAGTAATACTTGAAGAATTTCCTGTTGAAGAGCGTATTCATGTTACAATGGGTGCAATGGCCTACACAACAAGATTCATTGATTACTTGGAAGAAACAAGTCCAGTTGTGGAATACGATGATAACGGAATACCACTTCCAACTGAATTAACAAGTAAAGCTTATCCAAATCCAACAGCTGATTTCACAACCTTGGAATTAGGCTTACCTGAAAAAGAACGCGCAGAAATTGCTGTTTATTCGATGAATGGTCAACACCTTCAAACGATATATGATGGAAAAATTGAACGAGGAACAAGTTCTTACTCAATTGATTTAAGCGCTTACGAACCGGGCATGTATTTAATCACGATTCGTTCGAAAAAATTCAATGAAACGGTAAGGGTTTCTAAAATGTAATCCGCCACGGCGGATAGAATCTTGATGTTAGATATAGAATTTAGAGGGATTTCCGTGCATACGTTCTAGATTCTAACATCTAGCTCTAACTCTAAATTCTAACTCTAAATTCTAACTCTATCTTCTAGCTCTAAACTCTAAATAAAAATCGAGTAAAGTCAATGCTGCCATTGCTTCTACAATTGGAACAGCGCGTGGAACAACGCAGGCATCGTGACGACCTTTTCCTTCCAATTCTACTTTTTCTCCCGCTTGGTTGATGGAAGTTTGCGCTTGCATGAGTGTTGCGACAGGTTTGAACGCTACTCTAAATTCGATTGGCATTCCGTTGGAAATTCCTCCTTGAATACCGCCACTGTGATTCGTTTGTGTGCTCCCATCTTCGTTGAAGAGATCATTGTGTTGTGAACCGCGCATTTCAACCGATGCAAATCCACTTCCAAATTCAACGCCTTTAACAGCATTGATCGATAACATTGCTTTTCCAAGATCGGCATGCAATTTATCGAAAACAGGCTCTCCAAGTCCAACCGGAACATTGACAATCATGCAACGAACGCATCCGCCAATTGTATCGCCATCCTTGCGAACTTCACGAATCAATTCTTCCATGCGTTCAGCCGTTTTCGCATCTGGACAGCGAACAGGATTTGATTCAATCGCATCATGCATGAAAAATGAAACATCATTTAAGCGAATCGAACCAACTTGATCAACATAGGTTGAAAACTCGATTCCTAAGGTTTCTAAATAGTGTTTTGCGATTGCTCCTGCAACAACGCGTGAAGCAGTTTCGCGTGCACTCGATCTTCCTCCTCCACGGTAATCACGTGTCCCGTATTTCTTCTCATACGTGTAATCAGCGTGTGAAGGACGAAACACATCTTTCAAGTGATCGTAATCCGCACTTTTTTGCGCTTCGTTTGGAATGCTAAATGCGATTGGTGCACCTGTTGTCTTCCCTTCAAAAATGCCAGATAAAAATTGAACAGTGTCGCTTTCCTTGCGTTGCGTAACAATTGCCGATTGTCCTGGCTTTCTACGATCCAATTCGTATTGAACCTTTTCTAGATCGATTGGAAAATTCGCTGGAAATCCATCAATAATTCCACCAATGGCCACACCGTGTGATTCACCAAAAGTCGTTAAACGCACTAATTTTCCGAAAGAAGAACTCATACAACAAATATAAGCTAGAAATTTGATTTCAGTGAAAAAGGCACGATTTAATGAATGAATTTGCAGCGTTCGTTACACGCGGGATACAATTCCATTGATCAATTGAATTCCACCAAACAAGATAGCTCCCCAGAAAATATATCCAACATCGGCAAGGGTTAGAACAGTTCCTCCAATACACCAAAGCGAACCGAAAATAATGTCTTTCGTAGCTTTTTTCTTTTTGGCTTGCTGAACAAGATCAAGTGCAGAATTGGTAATTTCAGCTGCGACACCTTCTTCGGCACCCAGTTGAATTAATCCACGTTTTACTTGGCTTGGTAATTTTTCTTCTTTGACAATCATGCGAATTGCTTCCTCATGATAGTAGTCGATTTCATTTTGAATAAGCGGTTTCTTCTCCATAGTTAAGTTACATAGTCGTCACTTCGTCGAAGAAATAAGGAGAGAAACACGACGAGTTGAAATTTGGTTTGCACCGCGTCAAAGATACTTCTTTGCTAAAATTTCAGCTTTATTTTAACATTTCTAAATTTAGGTTATTCTTGGAATTCTAAGCGTTTGAATTTGTGATTCGTGATTTATGATTTGTGATTAAGATAAAACTATTGATACATTGATACATTGATACATTGATACATTGATACATTGATACATTGATACATTGATACATTGATACATTGATACATTGATACATTGATACATTGATACATTAACCCACTTTTTTAAAATGAATTTCTTTGCCTTTGCGTTCACTTAAAATCATCTTGGTTTCGGTTATTTTAACAATTTGCATTTCCTCTTCAGAATCACTTCGTTCTTGAATGAATAAAGTCATTGATTCTTCATCAACATCCCACTTGCCGATAAATCGTGCATTTTCAACATCTCCTCCGCGAACTGAAAACATGCGTCCATCGGATTCAAATAGAATATACTCTTGACGTTTATTAGTTTTGTTTTTCGATTTGCCAGGTGCTTTGGTAAGGACCCATTTCCCAACGATTTTTTCACGCACAGTTGGCGCAGTTAAACTCATGATAAAGAAAGAAAACAAAAAGACAAGACTTAGTTGAGCGATTTTCATTGATGATTTCATGGTAAGCGATTTTATTTTCCAAATATACATGTTTAGCTGAAAAAATTAAACTTCAGAACTTATCCTTGTTCATTGTTCTTTGCTCCTTGTTCCGTATATTTAAAGAATGATTGAGCAACAAGCAGAAGAATTTTGGCAATGGTTTGTGAAAAACGAAGCACTAATTCAAGGATGTATTACGAATCCTGAAAGTGAATCGCGCGAGTATGTCATTGAGCATTTGAACAATTATATTTTAGCCTTTGGTCCGTTGAAATGGGATTTAGGCTTGAACGATGCCAATGACTGGTTCTTCGTTATTTCACCCAATTGCGATGAACAATTGTTAGAAATAACAAGTGAATTGATTGAGCTTGCTCCTACTTTTCTGAATTGGCAATTTCACGACAGTGTGCCAGCCAAAGATTGGAACCGCCAGTTTTCATTGTACGACCATGAAATGGAAATTCTGCATGTTGATGCTTCTAATTGGCATTATGTTGCATTTGCAGCTGGCGATTTAGTTGAACTTATCATTGAGGCTCCCAACTTAAATTATCAGCAAGAAGAAACAATCGCAGTTGCTGGAAATTTATTTTTAATGAATGAAATTGGGGAACGTTTATTGATTGAGCGCATCGCGAAGTATTGTTTGGTTCCTGAATTAGACGATGAAGATCAGGAGTATAAATATCCGATTGGGGATTTGAGGGAACACTTACTCTGAATTCGTGATTACCTGCGGTGCTGCCTTCGGCGGTTGTGATTTGTGATTAAAAAAAAATTAGAAGATGAGATTACTGCTTACAATATGTTTAATGGGATTTGGAGCAATTGCTTTTGGACAAGCGACTTCTTCGAATGACGTGATGAAAAATTGGCTCATGCAGAATTTCAATTTGCAAGTGCCCGACACGATGGTTTTTGAAACACCGATTGACACTAAGAATTTTCAGCAAGAACTACCTTCTGTTGTGCGTGAAGAGTTGAAAAAAGATGAATGGCAAGGTGAATTTAAGGTTGTCGAAATTGAATCGGTTGAAGATGGGCTAACAATCATTTTGGACGATGAATATTCCTTTCGAATGATTTTAATGGAGAACTTTTTTCTCATTTCCATGCATGGAATTATTGGAGATTATAAACAGACGATATTGTATGATTTTGAAACAAAGGATATGTACACTTTAGCCAGTTATTATGCCTTGCGACCAATCGGAAGAAACGAAATTTCTGTTTCCGTTGATTATTACGATAGCCGTGATTTCGAAGACCCTGATTACGAAGGCCATATTTTTGAACGCGGCATCGTTGACTTAAAAACGGGCATTTACACTTTATTGGAAAAAGAGTAACACAATAACAAGCTTGAATCGAATTTCGGAGAACCAACAAAACCTTAAAGAAGCCCACGCACATGAAATCGATTTGGATCCTCTTTTTTTGTTTTATTTCGTTGAGCGGATTAACGCAAGAAGCATCGAAATACATTTCAGGACAACTTAAAACAAGTGATTCCTTACATGGAATTCCGTACATTTCGATTAAAAATACGAGCTTAAAGCAAGCAACCGTTTCAAACGATGAAGGTTATTTTCAACTTCCTGTATCCGATGAAAACGACAGCATTGTTATTGCTTCTTTTGAATATGAAACCCTTCGATTTAAAGTCGGAAATCTCAACAAATTTTTCCTAATTTATCTCGAACCGAAAACTAAAAAATTGGATGCAGTAACGGTTCGACCCCAAAACCAAGATCCTTTAATTAAACTGTTGTTAGCAGTAAAAAACACACCACAAACAACCAGCCAAACGGCAAAATCCTATTTCTATTTAAGAACCTATCAAGACACCACTCAAATTGAATTGATTGAAGGATATTACAATTTAAGGTACAAAGGTTATGACATAACGGATATAAATCTAAAAGCGGGACGTCTTGGATTAACACCTGTAAATGATCGATATTTTAGTTCTCACAACAGTGTCAAAGCGATTGTTGAAATGAAATTAATGCAGGAAAGTGATTTGTTTATGTTCACTCCTTTGACCATCCATCGCAAAAAAATCGGTGAACAATTCCATTTACAACTGCAAGATCGCTTTGCCGATGAAAATGGTGATTCTATAGCAGTAATAAGCTATTCACCAAAATTTGAAGATTCGCAAAACTTCAGCGGAACAATTTGGTTAAATGAAACAAAGCTTACGGCAAAGAAAATAGTAATGGAATGTGAAAATTGCAAAACACATCCTTTCAGACCAATTTTTCCTGTCACTGATTCCATTGCGAATATCAACTTACGAATAACTAAAACATTCCAAGATCAGCGCGGAAAAGGCACATTTGAGCATGTTGATTTAGTTTATTCATTGGACTATTTTAGTCGAAAAAATACGGATCACGCCCGCAATTATTCGATAAGTTCAAATGCCGTGTTGTATGTCTATGATACAAAACACTCATTTGTTTTACCTTATTTTGAGATCAACACGGATGTTTCAGATTACATTAAAATAAATGCTTTTACCTACAATCCATTTTTCTGGAATAATCAAAATGAATTTGCAATGAATCAACAAGAAATGGAGAATCAACGCTATTATTCATCACCAACAACCATAACGAACAGCGATTTTTTTAAAACGTTTAACAACGATACACTTCCAAATTCTAACCTCATCAAAAAGAAGGGAATTTCCGAAAGCCAATTTGTCCATTGGTCTCCTGATCGGATTGTATGGAGAAATTTAATGTCTGATAGTTTAAGTGCTAAAGGGAACTCTGCTATTATTGCCAACCGCTATAATTTAGAAGTTCAATTTTTCTTCGATTGGAATCAATATAATGATTCGGTGAATGTACTAACGGATGTCGTTTTTGATCCTTACAAATCCTATTATCACTTGCCTATTGATGCCGTCACTAATTGTTTCATCAACATGTATTTTGATTTATGCGAAATTCAACGTCGTGAGCTTCAACAAAGGTTTAACCAACTCAACAAACCGAATGTTTCAGCCTATTTTGATTGTTTTTATGCGTTTCAGTTAGGCGCAGAAAAAGAACGGCAGCGTTTTTTACTTGAGGTAGATCGCGGAACGAACAGTAGAAATATGTTGAAGTGGAACCAATATATTAATGAACAGTTAAACATTAATAACATGCATATTTTTTCAGGTAATTAATTTGATTACGGATTTAAAAAACGCTTCGGTTTGGTGCAAACATCGCATTCAAAACCCAAATGTTTTCCAACGTTTACAGCCTTCTTTCTTTTTTTGAAATAGACATACGCTAAATCCAAGGGAATACGAACCTCGTTTCCAAGAGGGGCAACTCCCACAACAAAGACTTCAAAATACTCACCACCAGACGTTGCTTCAAAGCCAATTTCAACTACTTGAATGATTTGCGCATCGTGATTATCGCAACAACCACAAAACAACAACAACGTTTCTTGCGTGCGCAAAAAGTCAGCTGCTTTACGCGCTTGAGCTTCAGTAATCCATGCCAATTGATCTGCTTGTGCAAAACCAACAATAAAGAGGAAAATGCTTAGAATTAAAGATTTCATAGTGGTATAAAATAAAAATGGTGCAAGAGAAACTCCTACACCATTTTATAATTAGTTACAAATCGTATCTTCTGTTGCTTTGAGAATCACACGAACTTCTTCAAGTGTTGGTGCCTCAGCGTATGTTCTTAAAACTGGTTCTGTTCCCGATGGACGAATCATCACCCAACGTTCGTCATCAAAGAAGTACTTGAATCCATCGATTGTTTTTACTTCGCGCACATTGTATGGTCCAAAAGCTTTGTAATTATCTGCTTTGCAATTGGCAATGATGCGTTGTTTCAATTCTTCCGTAATGTGTAAATCGTTGCGCTCAAATTTGAACGGTCCAACGATGTCGTATACTTCAGCAATTAATTCATCCAAGGTTTTTCCGGATTTCGCCATGAATTCCCAGATGATTAATCCCATCCAAATACCATCGCGTTCTGGAATATGTCCTTTTACTGCAATTCCACCTGATTCTTCACCGCCCAACAAAACATCGTCTTCTACCATGATTGTAGCGATTTCTTTGAAGCCAATTTTTGTGGTTTGAACTTCTAAACCGTAGTGTTGACACAATTTTTCAATGCGTGGCGAAACAGAGAACGCAATCACCACTTTACCTGTCATTTGTTTGTATTTCACCAAATAGTGAATCAACAATAAGATAATGTGATGCGAATCAACAAATTCACCTTTTCCGTTATATAAACCGATTCTATCAGCGTCTCCATCTGTTGCTAACGCGCAATAGATATCGCCTTTCGCTTTAATGTAGCTTTCTAATTCTTGTAAGTTTTTTGCAATCGGTTCTGGTGCTTGACCATAAAACGAAGGATTGTGCTCACAATGCAACAACTGAGTATTCGGTAAAATGCGTTTGATTACATTTTGTCCTGCTCCGTACATTGCATCGTACACCAAATTCATTCCTGAATTCGCAATCGCATCCAAGTCAAAATTGGCTTTTACATGATCAACATAACGTGTTTCGATATCCACAATCTCCAATTGTCCAGCTGCAATCGCTCCATCCAATGAAACAGAAGTGTAATCGAGCGGACAATTATCTGGAATAATGTCTTCTACTTCTTGCACATGCTCTGGTGATAAAGGTCCACCGAAATAGGCTTTTAATTTAAAACCATTGTAGCTTGGTGGATTATGACTTGCTGTAATAATAACACCAATCTGGCAATTGAATTGATTTGCAGCCAATGAAATCATAGGCGTTGAAACGAATCCTTTTGCCATGCGCACATGGATTCCTTCACTTAAGAAAACTTTGGTAGCAACTTCTACAAACAATGCCCCGGCGAAACGACAATCGTGACCAATCACAATCGTTGGTACGTCATAATTTGCTTTTAACCATTTTGCAGTAGCGTACGAAACACGTGCAACATTTTCAGTTGTAAATTCTTCGGCGATTATGGCTCTCCAGCCATCCGTTCCAAACTTAATTTTATTAGCCAATTTTTATCAATTTAAGAGTGACAAATATACATAAAGTGGTATTTCCAACCATGAAAGCAGGAAGAAGAATCTATTAATTTTTGTTATTTATCAAACTGAATCGTGTAAGTAAGTCCTTCAGGAGATCCAGAAAGCGTTAAACTCGCATCCAATTGCTCGCAAAAAATACTCAAAAGCGAATTCTTTTGGTTGCGAATTGGTTCTTTCGTCAAGGCTTCAGGTCGATTGTCTTTGCAGACAATTCTAAATGCTTTGTCGCAATCTGTCAACCAAAACTCAATTCTACCTTCATTTTCAAAAGGAACTTTAAATGTTTCAGATGCAATTTCGTTGAGAATCAGTCCAAGTGGGATTGCTTTGTCATGGTTTAAGCCATTGTTTCGCAAATTAAACTTCAATTCAACTTGAACATCGTAGCTTTTGAATGGATATTGTTGTTTAAAGGTCGAAACTAAACGCGCAACAAAATGTTCCATGTTGATGATTGTCAAATTTTCCTCTGAGTACATCAAATCATGAATTTGGGCCAGGGTATTTACACGATCTAAACTACGTTGGAACACCTGTTGAAACTCGCGGTCTTTGATATCAAACATTTGCAATTTGAACAAGCTCGACATGAGTTGCAAATTATTTTTTACACGCGTATGCACTTCCGATAATAGGGTTTCTTTTTCTGCCAAGGAAGCTCTTAATTTATCTTCAACTGCTTTTCGTTTGAAAAACACAGGCACATCATAAGTTCCGTGGGCTTCCACTTTTTGGTCTTTCAAATATTCATTGATGCGATGTGTTGGCGCCATGATGAACGAACAGCACTCATCACCTTTCGCAGCACACGTAATTTCTACAGCAGTTAGTGGAATTTCAAAACTTTCCTCACACCATCCGGCCGAATATCCAGCATTCATAACACACACGGGTTTGTTTGATTTTCGGCCAGCTTTGATCCATGATTGAGCCTCAAAGGAATTATGGTGATGGTATTTCAATAGAAAATCATCGTCTGGTGATGGATTGCTATCCGCAAGAATTTCCACATTTGCCCAACCTGTGAAAGCAAAATGAACGGGTCCCGCTGATAGTTTTTGTATTGGTTCATACAAGCCCATTTCTTCATGGAACGACTTTGCATCTTTTTTACCAAGTACTTGACCGATGTCGTACAAAAAGTTATTTCCGATACGAACAGCTTTCTCTTCGGGGTAATTACTGTATAATTCTTTTAAAATATCTAAGAACTCGTATGAAAGTGACGCGCTACGAATCAGCACATAGCGTTGTCCATGAATCACAATTTCGCCGCTTTCTGCTGAGTTATAAATTTCCGTAAAATATTCGGCTACTTTTTGTTCGGCCTCTTCAAAAATCACTTTGAACTCTTCGGGCACAATAACCGTGTTGCGACTGATCGATAAATCAATCTGTGCCTTCAACCGCTTATTTTCCTGTTGCAGTTCTTTTACTTGAGACCTAAGGAGAGCTAGTTCTTCATTCATTTTCTAGTGGTTCTATGACATTAAAAATACGAAAGATTTTTACTTAAACGATTTTATGAAATAAAAAAAGCCGTTGAGAAAAATCCCAACGGCTTGTATGCTAGTTCGATTGTTTATTTTTTAAACGCGCGGATTGTTTTTTCAATGATCGCTACACATTCCATCAATTGTTCTTCGTTCATCACCAATGGCGGTGCAAATCGAATAATGTTTCCATGTGTTGGTTTAGCCAGTAAGCCATTTTCTTTCAATTGAACACATAAATCCCACGCTGTTGAACTATCAGGCGTATCGTTTACGATAATTGCATTCAACAAACCTTTTCCACGCACTTTTACTACCAAATCAGTAGAATCAATGATGCGTTGCATTTCGTTTCTAAAGATTTGTCCTAATTTGCGGGCATTCAAAGCCAATTGTTCATCCGTCACAACATTCAAGGCAGCAACTGCAACTTTCGCTGCAATCGGATTTCCACCAAAGGTAGAACCGTGCTGACCAGGTTTAATCACCATCATGATTTCATCGTTCGCCAAAACAGCAGAAACTGGGTAAACACCACCAGAAAGTGCTTTTCCTAAAATCAAAATATCGGGTTGTGCATAGCTCGCTTGCTTCTCACATTTATTTTCACATGTGCAATTTCCACAAACAGCCAATAAACTGCCTGTTCGCGCAATACCTGTTTGCACTTCATCCGCAATAAACAAGGCATTGTATTTCGTACAAAGTGCTCGCGCATCTTGCAAGAAATTTGCATCTGGAACATAAACTCCTGCTTCACCTTGAATTGGTTCAACAAGGAATCCTGCTACATTTTCAGTTTGCAAGGCTTTTTCCAAGGCCTCAATGTCGTTGTACGGAATGCGGATAAATCCTGGTGTAAAAGGTCCGAAGTTTTTGTTCGCATCTGGATCATTTGAAAACGAAATGATAGTTGTTGTGCGTCCGTGGAAATTTCCATCACACACAATGATTTTCGCATCGTTTTCGTTGATTCCCTTTTTCTCGTATGCCCATTTACGGCACAACTTAATCGCTGTTTCAACCGCTTCGGCACCCGTATTCATTGGCAATACTTTATCAAAACCAAAATACTCAGTTACAAACTTTTCATAAACACCCAAGGTATCGTTGAAAAATGCGCGTGATGTAAGTGTTAATGTTTGTGCTTGCTCGATCATTGCACCAATAATTGCAGGGTGACAATGTCCTTGGTTCACTGCTGAATAGGCTGATAAAAAATCATAGTAGCGTTTTCCTTCAACATCCCAAACGTAAACTCCTTCGCCTTTTGCTAAAACGACTGGAAGCGGGTGATAATTGTGCGCTCCATATTTGTCTTCCAATTGCATTAATTGTTCAGATGACAATGCTGCTGTTGTTGCATTCATACTTTTAAATTTGAATCGTGAGTGTCACTCATCACGGAGAGCAACCATCCTTTCCTCATTCACGACGGAGAGAAATCATCCATGGCAAAGATAAAGAAGAATTAATAACCTGAGATCGACTTTTTTTTAAACTTCAAATTTCTTATTAAAATCATTGTGAAAATTAAAAAAAATTAGGCGTTTACTTAAGAGATTATGAAACCGAAATAAAAACTCAAAAAAGAAAAAGTAACTCTAAGAATTCCACTTCTAAATAGCATTTTGAAGATAAAGAAACAGTTTTACTCAGGTTGATAAATTACAATTGAAAAGTGAAGATTCGCTGTTCAGATAATTTCTATTCCATAAAAACAATTACTTGTTTCTTTTTTGAAGACAATTCTGGAGCACTGATGCGTTTTATGTTGTGCGTTTTTTTACTTGGTATTAAGAAGACATCCCATAAGTCTTCAACTTTTTCATTCTTCCCTTGTGAAATAAAATAACCGATCGCTTGTTCTGTGCGCGGTTTCACAACTACTTTTTCAGAGACTTCCGAACCTTTCTGTTTGATCACTAACACTTCCAATTTTCGGGAACTCGCATTTTTTACAAAAACATGAACAGTATCACTTTTCGGCTCAACTACTGCTTTTTTGGGTTCAGGAAAGTCATAAATAGGCGGGTTATAAATAATCAGTTGTTTATCCCACGAATTATCTTCTTCGTGATTAAAGGTTCCGTCTTCATTGAAAAAACTCGTCGCGTCGTAATGTTGAATTCCACCATCGGGCTGAAAAGTTTTACGTGCCGTTCGAATTGCGCCATTTTCGTAATATGCCACATCCAAGGATGCACCTCCGTGCAAATAACCATGATTGGCTTTCAAAACTTCGTTGCCATTCACATCGTATGCGCGAAACTCAAAGTAGCGATCGTGTTCAACAGTTTCGAAATCAATGCTTGAAACTTTGCCGTTTTTATGGAAACAAACCGTGGAATCTCCTCCTTTGCCCTTCAGTTTTTTACACGAAAGTTGTGCGTTTAATCCGCATGAAACAAGTAAGATAAGTGTGAGCAAAAGCGTTTTCATCGTATTTTTTTTCACTGACTTTGCAAGAAGAATGCCTAAAACCAAAATCCTAAGCCAACGATGAATTCCATGCGTTGATTTTGATAGTTGTTATTGAAGTAGAAAATCTTCTCGTTAGCAGTTGTATGCAATAAACGCGATTCAATTCTGAAATAACTGTTTGGAATTGGTTTGAACTCAAATCCAAGTGTTCCACCAACTAAATCTATTCCGACCAACTGATGATCTGAATTAATTACCGGACCTGTTAATAGTTCGTTCGGGTCTTCAAAAACCTCTGTTCGACCGTAAAGTGCCCATTTAGGTGTCAAGCGATATTTTGCCGCCAAAAGTGCGCTAAACATGAAAGCAGTTTTAGTTGGATCTGTCAAAACCGAATTAGCTTGAATTCCAAGGTTACTTTCTAAACCAAGAATCCAATGACTCGATTTATAGGTTAAACACAAGTTATTGTACACGCGTTGATGTTTTACCTTCATTGTATCTGGCGATTCGTCACAATAGATAGAAGAGAAGGTTGCCGATATTTTATTCGTTGGAACATAAGCAATTGAAAAACCAACGGCTTTATTTTTGTTGGTTTCTAAGAATTGGTTAAACGAATTAAAGGCATTCAGCTGAATTGCTAATTTCTTGGATTGCTGCCACGTTAACTTTAAACCACTTAAAAAATAAGGCTCAAAATAGGTTGTTGTAGCCAAACTCATGGTCATGTTTTCTCTTGGCTGAATAGATTCCAATCCAATGTGCGTTCTAAAAAAGCCAGCATCCAGCCACAGTTTTTTCACGACACGAAAACCAGCATTTGCCTCTTGAATAAAATTCAAATGGTTCGACCAAGAAGCTTGCGGACAATCACCACCAAACAAGGTTACCGTGCCACGAAACTGAGATGATTCGTACTTCGCCGAAAGCTGTAGCATGTTAATTCCAACTTGATTATTGCGTGGCGCTATTGTTGGGAACTTAGAAAAACCGTTTGCACTTGATGAATCCGTGTAATAACTGTAATACGTATCCACGTATCCTGAAAGCGTTACTTTTCCTGAAGTATCATATTCAACGTCGTAAGGATTGATTTTCGTTCCAGAGAACGTGATATCCGTCGTGTCATGCTTATGCCATTTAATCAACTGCGCTTTGCTACTAAACGCAACAAGCGACAGCAGCACAAACAATGCACTTTTCATCTTCATAGAACAGAATTAAAACAAGGTGATTTGTCCATCCTCATCCTCCTCATCTTCCGGTTTTTTTGTTAGATCCCATTCGATAGTTGTGGCGTCATCTCCATCTTCCCCATCTTCGTGACCAACAACACCATCAACATCCTCATCACCATCCACTCCTTCAATTTGAACGTCTTCTGGCCAAGGTTCTGCTCCTTCTATTTCATGTGTCAAGACAATTTCTTTGACTTTTAATTTCGTCAATTGATTTCCTTGGGCTTTCATTCCTTTTACATCAATGAAATCAGCAATGTTCACCTCGTTATCTGGAAGATTTTTCGTTTCCTTCAACAATTTGTTGTAAACAATTCGCACGTTAGGTCGATAAGCTGTCGACACAACATCCATGTAAGAACCTTCGCTTTCACTAATGAAGGATACTTTTTTATCGCTTGTTACTTCACACAAGAAGCGTTTTACGAAATGTAAATCTTTCTCTGCGTCGTAATAAACCGTCGAAATTGGTCTATCTGGATGCCATTTCTCAATGTGAATCATGTCTTCATCAAAGTGATTCGACAAATCAAAACTGCTCAAACGGTAATCACCCGATTTATACAAGGTAAGAATGCGATCTTCACCTTTGAACGAACCAAGGAATTTACCACGGCCTTCATCATTCAAACGTCCAACAACGGTATCAAACCAAATTTTACGTGCTGCTAAGGTTGAGCCGCCTACTTCTTTTTGGGTAATTTTTTGAATAATTTCTTTTGTCACACGATTACCACCCGATTGACGACCTTTAATTAACAAGTCACCCATATCAACATCGAAGCGTAAACGTTTTAAATGTGGTCTTGGTCTTAATAATACGGTAACCACCTCACGTTCACCATTTGGATGCACAGAGAAGTACAACATTTTAGAACCTTTTGTTCCGCGTGTTAAATCATATTCTGTATCGCGCGTGATTGAATTCACATAAAAACGTTTCATCATCGCAGCACCGCCAACACCATCTTGGTAAATCAAGTGATAAATTGTACGCTTATCGCCTTTTTTCCATACGTCAGCATGCACGATTCCTTTTCCTACGAATTTTTTATCAGCAACCTTCGTCACCATCATTTTACCTGTGGCAAAGAAAATGATAATGTCGTCAATTTCAGAACAATCGTTTACTGGTTCATTTTTCTTTAATCCGTAACCAATAAATCCTTCTTCATAATCAACATACAATTTACGATTGGCGATAATCACTTTTGTAGCGCTGATTGTATCAAATACTTTGATTTCAGTTTTACGCTCTTTCCCTTCGCCGAATCGTTTTTTAAGGTCTTTGTAATAATCGATTGCGTATTCAACAAGATTGGCTAGTTTTTCTTTTACAGCAGCCATTTCCTCTTCAATTTTTAACAGAAGATCATCTGCTTTTGTTGAATCGAAACGTGTAATACGAATCATCGGAATTTGCGTCAGTTTTTGTAAATCCTCATCCGTTATTTCACGAATAAGTTTTTTCTTAAACTTCTCAAATCGTTTATATAAATATTCGTACAAAGATTCACGATCGCTGTAATGCTTAAAATCGATGTACATTTCTTCTTGGATGAAGATTTTCTCCAAGGTAGAAAAATGCCATTGACGCTCTAATTCATCCAAGCGAATTTCCAATTCCAATTTCAACAAGCGAACAGTATTATCCGTGTTTACTTTTAGAATCTCGCTTACTCCCATAAATCGGGGAGTATCTTTATCGATAATTGATGAATTCGGAGAAATCGATACTTCACAATCAGTGAAAGCATACAAGGCATCTAGGGTTTTATCAGGAGAAACACCTGGCGCTAAATGGATGATAACTTCCACTTCAGCGGCTGTGTTGTCTTCGATTTTCTTTACTTTAATTTTCCCTTTCTCGTTGGCTTTGATAATTGATTCAATCAATGAACCGGTAGTAGTTCCGAACGGAATCTCCGTAATCACCAAAGTTTTATTGTCGAGCTTTTTAATTTTTGCACGAACACGCACTTTTCCACCACGTAAACCATCGTTGTAATACGAAAAGTCGGCCATTCCTCCTTGCAAGAAATCAGGGAAAATTTCCACTTTCTTCCCACGCAAGTGGTTGATGGATTGATCGATTAATTCAATAAAGTTATGTGGTAAAAACTTACATGCTAAACCTACTGCAATTCCCTCTGCCCCTTGTGCTAAAAGCAATGGAAATTTCACTGGAAGCTGTTCTGGTTCTTTGTTTCGACCATCGTAACTCGATAACCAAGCAGTTGTTTTTGGATTAAATACCACATGTGAAGCAAATTTTGACAATCGTGCCTCAATGTATCGAGGAGCTGCCGCGCCATCACCTGTTAAGGTATTTCCCCAGTTTCCTTGACAATCGATTAACAATTCTTTTTGCCCCAACTGAACCAAGGCATCACCAATTGAAGCGTCACCATGCGGGTGATACTTCATCGTATTTCCGATAATGTTCGCAACTTTATTGTAACGCCCATCATCCATTTCTTTCATGGAATGTAAAATTCTTCGTTGTACTGGTTTCAATCCATCGTACAAGGAAGGAACAGCGCGTTCAAGGATTACATAACTTGCATAATCCAAGAACCAGCTTTCGTACAAGCCATTAACCGGAACGATTTTATCATCTACCGATTTATTTTCAAAAGGACTTTTTTCTTCGCCTTCGTTCAAATTCTGGTCTTCAATTTCGTCTTCTGCCATTTTATGAAGCTATTTCCATGTTATCATTTGCCTCTTTCTCCTCTTCCAGCTCTACGGCCAAATCTTTCTCAACGCGCAAATTTTCAATAATAAAATCTTGACGTTCTGGTGTATTTTTACCCATGAAATACGACAAAATGGAATCGATTGAAGCGTCTTTTGAAAGTAAAACTGGCTCTAAGCGGATATCGCGTCCAATGAAGTGTTTAAACTCGTCTGGGGAAATCTCTCCTAAACCTTTGAATCGTGTTATTTCAGGATTTTTTCCTAATTCTTCAATCGCAGATCGACGTTCATCTTCCGAGTAACAATAAATTGTTTTCTTTTTATTTCGAACACGGAAAAGCGGTGTTTGCAAAACATACACGTGATTTCGTTTAACTAAATCTGGAAAAAATTGCAAAAAGAAAGTCAACAACAACATACGGATATGCATACCATCTACATCGGCATCGGTTGCGATTACAATGTTATTGAAACGCAAATTATCCATGTCTTCTTCGATGTCTAAGGCCGCTTGAAGTAAGTTGAATTCTTCATTTTCGTATACAATTTTCTTTGTCAAACCATAACAATTCAACGGCTTACCGCGCAAAGAGAAAACTGCTTGCGTATTTACATCTCTTGACTTTGTGATTGACCCACTCGCTGAATCTCCCTCGGTAATAAACAAGGTTGTTTCTTCACGGCGTTCATCCTTCAAATCAGTTAGATGCAAACGACAATCACGCAATTTCTTGTTGTGTAAATTCGCTTTTTTAGCACGATCACGCGCAATTTTTCGAATTCCTGACAATTCTTTACGCTCACGTTCGGACTGTTTGATTTTTCGTTCAATCAACTCAGCCACATCCGGATTGCGATGCAAGTAATTATCCAATTTATCTTTCAAGAAATCATTTACGAAAGCACGCATTGATTTCCCTCCTGGTTCAATTTCTTGAGACCCTAATTTTGTTTTTGTTTGTGATTCAAATACAGGCTCAATCACCTTCACTGCAATCGCCGCAACGATGGATTGACGAATATCTGATGCCTCATAGTTTTTGTTGTAGAAATCGCGAATTACTTTGGCAACTGATTCACGGAACGCACTTTGATGTGTCCCACCTTGAGTTGTATGCTGACCATTAACGAAGGAATAGTAATCTTCACCATACGTTTTACCATGTGTAAAAGCCACTTCGATATCTTCGTCTTCAAGGTGAATAATTGGATATAACGGATCTCCATCCATGTTGTTTTCCAATAAATCCTTCAAGCCATCTTTCGATTGGAATTTTTCACCATTGTAATACATCGCTAACCCACGATTCAGGTAACAATAGTTCCACATCATTTTCTCTAAATACGCCGTTTTAAAAGCATACTTTTTGAATATTGTATCATCTGGGATAAACTCAACGTATGTTCCGTTTTGCTCATCCGTTTTTACAACTTTCGCATCTTCAACCAATTCTCCACGAACAAATGACGCTTGTTTCTTTTCACCATCGCGAACTGAATACACCATGAAATGAGAAGAAAGGGCATTCACAGCTTTTGTTCCAACCCCATTCAAACCTACAGATTTCTTAAAGGCTTTGGAATCGTATTTTCCTCCAGTGTTAATTTGAGAAACACAGTCAATCACTTTTCCTAACGGAATTCCACGACCATAATCACGCACCGTTACTTTTCCGTCCTTCACTTTGATATCGACTCGTTTACCATTCCCCATGACAAACTCATCAATACAATTATCCACCACTTCTTTTACAAGAATGTAGATTCCATCATCTGCAGCAGCACCATCGCCAAGTTTCCCGATGTACATTCCCGGACGCAAGCGAATATGCTCTTTCCAGTCGAGGGAACGTATATTATCTTCCGTATATTGATTTTCAGCCATTTACTAGACATTATTGCGTAACTAACAAATTTAAGCAGAGAAACCCCATGTTTAACAGTAAGTTATCATGACTTTTGAACTTTTTAGTGTTAACTTCAACGAAGGAAATTAAGAGTAGAAAGTAGCAAAATTTGCAAATTAAAAAAGACACTGATTTTTTATCCGAAGATTTTTCTTTTCCCTAAACGAATGAAAGGCATTTCAAAAAAGCGGTAAATAAACAAAGCCACTAAAACGCTTCCAAGAATCGTTGAAATCATCAAACCATAAGGATTTGTTAAATGACAATAATCATGTAAAAACTGCATCAGCAATTGATGCAACAAATAAACACCATAGGTTGCAATTCCAAATTGTTGAAGTGGATAAACAATCCATTTTGGTGGCTGATATTTAAGTAGAAAAAATCCTAAAACAAGCAAAATACTCGCGAAGCTAAAAACGAAGCGATTTAAACCTTTTACAATATAAACTTGATTTCCTTCAATTGGATACAGTACAAAAATGAGTACTGCAAGAATTATTGCACCAAAGCACCAAAGGTTTGAAAGTTTAACATTTCGGAATTCATAATAAAGAAAAATTCCAAAACCGAACAGAAAGAAATTATTGAACGGCGCAACATAATTATACCAATTCGCACCTAACACAGTCACATCTTTTAAAACTAAGAATGCATAGCGCAAACCATAAAACAACAAATAAGCCATTATAATCCGACCCAACCATTTATTGTATGAATAAGCAATTATAATAAATGGTGTGAAAACATAAAAGTACATCTCAACACCAACAGACCAACCACCTGGAATAATTGTCGTTTTATTTTCATCAAAACCAAACAGAAAGAACAAATTATCGAAACATACCGACATTGATTCCATCCGATGATTCAACAACATTACAACAAAAAACGCCAACCAAAACAGTGGAAAAATGCGCATGATTCGTCGAAAGTAAAAGTATCCAACATCTTTAATGGTTTTGAAATAAGAATGATATACTAATGCCATACTTAATCCAGACAAAACAAAGAAGATGGACACACCGTAAATCCCCATTCTTCCAACAAATGAACTGGAATCTAGCGCATGGAAATTAAATACATACGTGTGATAAATCATAATTGACAATGCCGTTAATCCTCTTAGCCAATCAAGTGATTCATTTCGATTTATTGGGTTAAGTTGTGTACTCAATGTTTATGCAATTTTATAGGTTTCACCGTCTTCAACAACAATCGTATCATGAAAAACAGTACAAGCTTCTGATAGATGAACATCTGTATTTTCGTAACGAGCACTCAAATGTCCAATCAATAGTTTTTTAACTTGTGCTTTTGCAGCAATTCGCGCCGCTTGTTCAGCTGTAGAATGAAAAGTTGCTTTGGCACGCTCACTGTCCTTTTGAGTAAATGTAGCTTCGTGATACAGCACTGTCACATTTTGAATATGCGGAACGATGGTTTCCCAATAACAAGTATCCGAGCAATACGCATAAGAAAGACTTGGTTTTGGCGGGTATGTATAATCTTCGAATTCAAACACATTTCCAAATTCATCTACAACGTTCTCACCTTTTTTTAAGCGAGGGAAATGTTCAATTTTCAATCCTGAACCTTTTATGGCCTCAGAGATTAACTGACGTTCCTTTTGTTTTTCTTTGATAACAAAACCATTCGTTGGAATGCGATGTTTTAAAGGAAAAGTGTGTATTTCAATCATTCGGTCTTCGAACAATAATTTCGATTCTTTACCATTCAATTGCACAAATGTTAGATCGAAATCTAGACGAGCACCTCCTACTTCCAATTGACTTCGAACAATACCTTCCAATTCTTCGGGACCATAAATAGTCAAGCCTTTGTCTCGGCCCATCAAATGCATGGTACTCAACAAACCAACAAGTCCAAAAAAATGATCACCATGTAAATGGGAAATTAAAATATGATTAATGCGTTGAAATTTAACGCCTAGTTTGCGAATTTGCATTTGCGTTCCTTCACCACAATCGATTAAAATGTGACG
The DNA here is from genome assembly GCA_039804825.1 of Bacteroidota bacterium. Classification (GTDB taxonomy): domain Bacteria; phylum Bacteroidota; class Bacteroidia; order Flavobacteriales_D; family Crocinitomicaceae; genus M0103. Next base: position 13,627 of record JBDLVK010000063.1, on the reverse strand, counting down.
GTCATTGCAAATTACATATTGAGAAGTTGGGTTCCTTCGAGAGGTCGGAACAGCCGCCCCACTTCCTAAAATGGTTACTTCAAAGCTCACTGATGAATAACTTCAATTGCTTGTGCTTCATTTTCAGTTATTGAAAGCACTTTGTCCAATTGAGCAATTTGAATCAATTTAGAGACATTGTCTTGGAGTCCACACAACACAAAACGTCCATTCGTGTCTTTACACAAACGGTTCGCCGTCAAAATTGAACTTAAACCAGAAGAGTCACAATATTTCGTTGCACTTAAATCAATCACAATATTGTTTACGCCGTTTTTATTCAAAAGCACCAATTCTGCTTTTAATTCAGAAGCATTTGAAGCATCTAGTTTTTCGACATTTGTCTTTACAACTGCTTCGTTCTTATTTTGCGTCGTTAGGAAGTTCATGTTGTTGTGTTTATTCAAATGTAACAAATTTTTTTTAATGAAACAGTTCGTTTAAAAACTTGTTTCGATCTTTCCTTTGCTCTTATTGACGTTCGATTTTAGACGCCAACAGGTAAATTACTGCCATTCGAACCGCAACGCCATTTTCCACTTGTTGAAGAATGATGGATTGTTTTGAATCAGCCACATCGCTTGTAATCTCAACACCACGGTTGATTGGACCAGGATGCATCACAATGATTTCTTTTGGTAATGAATCCAAAATTTCTTTTGTCAAACCAAATTGCATAGAATACTCGCGCAATGAAGGAAAATACTTGATATCTTGACGTTCCAACTGAATGCGCAACATATTTGCAACGTCACACCATTCAAGCGCCGCACGAAGATTATGTTCAACTTTAACCCCTAATTCGTGAATGTATTTCGGAATCAAGGTTGTTGGTCCACAAACCATAACTTCTGCACCTAGTTTTTGCAAGCAATATATGTTTGAAAGTGCTACACGCGAGTGTAGAATATCTCCCACAATTACTACTTTTTTTCCTTCAACGGATCCTAAACGTTCGCGAATAGAAAACGCATCTAATAAAGCTTGCGTTGGATGTTCATGCGTTCCATCACCGGCATTTACCACTTTAGCACCAATTCGCTCAGAAAGGAATTTTGCAGCTCCTGGATTTGGGTGGCGCATTACCACCATATCCACTTTCATGGATAAAATATTATTTACAGTATCAATCAAGGTTTCACCTTTCTTCACCGAACTACTTGCAGCAGAGAAATTGACAACATCGGCAGACAAACGTTTTTCAGCTAATTCAAAAGACAAGCGTGTACGAGTGGAATTTTCGAAAAACAAATTAGCAATTGTAATATCGCGCAACGAAGGAACTTTCTTGATGGGACGATTAATCACTTCTTTAAAACTATCGGCAGTTTTGAATATCAGTTCGATATCCTCACGCGTCAGGTCTTTTATACCTGTTAAATGTTCTACACTTAAATTATTCATTTGTTTCCGGTGTGTACAAAACGACTTTATCTTCTCCTTCTATTTCTTTCCATTCAACTGAAACACGTTCAGAATGCAGGGTGTCAACAGTGCTACCAACATAATCTGCTTGTATTGGTAAATCACGTTTGAATCGACGATCCACCAAGGTTAACAACTCTACCTTTTTTGGTCGACCAAATGCCAAAAGCGCATCCAATCCTGATCGAATTGTTCTTCCGGTATATAAAACATCATCCACAAGGACAACGTTTTTACCTTCAATCACAAAATCAATATTGGTTGCACTCGGAATCAACGGTTTTTCTCTTCTGCGGAAGTCATCACGGTAAAACGTAATGTCCAAATTTCCACAAACAACTTCTTTCCCTAAAATTGCTTCTAATTGACTTTTTAGACGCGCAACAACATTCACGCCGCGTGGCTGAAGTCCAATTAAAACAGTATTCGAGAAATCGTTATGAGATTCAATAAGTTGATAGCAAAGTCGATTAACAGTTAATTCGAAATGTCGTTTATTTAAAATGACTTGCTTTTCCATCCCAACAAAGATACGTTCTTTTCACTTGTTCGATTCAGGCAGAAGAAGAATTTTTTATTTTTTTATAAACAGGTTGTTGAAAGCGACAAGTGAACTAAAAATGAAGATGACCAAGTATTGTATCATCAGATTATACTCCAATAAAAACAGTTCACTCAATCAAATAAACAGTTTAGGTTTTTCTTGAAAAAGTTGTAAAAAAGGATGCTACATTAGAAGTGTAGTAGTAGCGGAAAAATAATTATTGCAATTGTTTTCGTTTGTTTTTGGTTTAGGTTAGAAACGGACTTGAAAGACCCCAATCCTTTCAAGTCCGTTTTTTTTGTTTTATTTTTTATTCAATAAATAATTCACTGCATTTTCAGCATTTACGAATCCACCAGAAATTGCCAATTGATTCATTTTTGCTTTCTTTTTTGTTCCTGGAATTACCACTTTCTTTTTGTACGGAGAAGTTGTTTTCATCAATACATCACGCACTTGTTCAGCAGTCAATTCAGGGAAATACCCACGAATCATTGCTGCAACCCCTGCTGTTGCTGGACATGCCATACTTGTCCCCGAAGCATCTTCGTATTTTCCGTTTGGCACAGTAGAATAGATATCAACACCTGGCGCAAATAAATCAACTGTTGTTGATCCATAATTTGAGAAATCTGCGATTAATTTTTTTCCTTTTTTCTCACTTGAACTGGCACCAACTTCAATCCAGTTTGTAGCTACAGAACCATCTGTCAAACGACGAGTTGGATATGAATCTTCTATATCTTTGTTTTTCGCATCATTTCCAGCTGCGTGCACGAATAAAACATCTTTGCTTTTAGCGTATAAAATTGCTGCGTCGATTGCTTGTTGATTTGGCGTGTAGTATTTACCAAAAGACATATTGATCACTTTTGCTCCATTGTCAACTGCGTAATATATCGCGTTTGCAACGTCTTTGTCTCGCTCATCACCATTTGGAACTGCACGCAATACCATGATTTTTGCATTTGCAGCAATTCCTTCAACACCAATTCCATTTCCTCGTTTACCTGCAATTGTCCCAGAAACGTGTGTTCCGTGCATTGCATCTGGACCTTCGTAACGGTTGCAACCATAATAACGGTTCGAGTAATCGTTTGGATCATCACCAACGACTGATTGACGAATTGAATCAGCATCCATTAAATTAAATTTAATCAAGCCGCCAATTTGATCGGCACCTTCAGAAATTTGTTTTTCTAAATCATCTGCTGGATACATCATCAAGATCATTCCCATTCGTTTTTTCAACTTGATATCCATTTCATCCGTTGCCACAAATGCTTTATTCGTTTTTTTGGAAAACTCACCATTTGATGCAGCTTTCACTTTTTGGATGTATTCATTCAACATCTTAATTCCAGCATATTGTTGCTCCAAAGTTCCTTGTTCTTTTTTGAAATCTTTTTTCAATTGAACGTATGCTTTGTACTTTACAAGGTCATCACCAGTCAAAGCAGTTGTGTCTTTTCCAGCAAAGTATTTATTTCCTGCATGATACATGCGCGCAATTTCCATTGCTTCATGATCAATATCTTCTGTCGAACCACCTAAAAATGACCATCCATGAACGTCATCAATGTAACCGTTTTTATCGTCATCGATTCCATTACCTGGAATTTCATCTTCGTTCACCCAAATAACATCTTTTAAATCTTCGTGATCTACTTCTACTCCACTGTCAATTACAGCGACAATCACTTGTTGTGGTTGTTTATCCTTCAACAATTCATAGGCATTATCTACGGCTGTTCCGAACATTTTATCTTCTTTCGGGCTGTTCAAGTACCAGTTAATTGGTGCTTTTTGAGCCATTGTCATTTGTGCTGCTAAAACAAGCACTGGAATTAAAATTCTCTTCATATTGTATTATTATCTATATTCTAACTTCTAAAACCTAACGATCTAGTTGCCGCCTTTTTTCTTCACTTGATAGCCTTCTTTAATGAGCATATCAAACACTTTATCTCTGAAATTTCCTTGAATCAGGATTTCATTGTCTTTTGCCGTTCCACCGACACCACATTTACTTTTCAGCATTTTTCCAAGATCCTTTAAATCATCATCTGATCCAACAAACCCTTCAACGAGCGTAACTTCTTTACCTCCTCGCTGTTTTCGATCGATAGAAACGTATAATTTTTGTTGATTTTTTGGAAGTGTTTCAATGTTTTCTTCCTCTTCAAATTCATAATTGAAATTTGGATTGGTTGAATAAACGACATTCAATTTTTCCTTTTTCTTCGCCATTAGTATTGTTCAATTAATGTTGCTCTCAAATCGTCCGTTAACAAACCTGTTGGATACTTTTTCAAAGCAGAACGAATCCCCTTAGGCGAACGGATTTCGAAGATATAAACTTTTTTGTTATCAGCCTTAATTTCAGCAATATCCGCAGCCGAGAAATCGTCATTTTTAATAACAAATCCATCTAGAGTTGGAAAGTTGGATTTACAATTTTCATACTCATTCATTGAATAAATAGAATAAAAAACTTTCAAACCGGCATTTTCAAAATCATCAATCCAATCTGGATTTCCTAAAATACATGACACCTCGAAACTTGTTGGATTAACATATCCAATGGCTTGTAAATGAGCTATCATTGTCGTTTGATTCACAAATTGATTGTCGCATTCATTGAAATGACGAATATCTAAAAGAAGTTTCTTTCCTTTAAAATAAGCGGTGTCTAGGTCGCGTAAACGAACCAACTTTTCCTTTCCAATAGTTGTGTAATGCGTATTCTTCAAATCGTTATAAATCAAATTTGGAATACAACCAGTCGCATTTGTTTCTTCGTCTAATTTAGGATTGTGAAACAACCAAAGTTCACCATCTAGAGAAAGTTGAACATCGATTTCTATGCCGTCGCAACCTTCCATGGACAATGCATATTCAACCGCTTCTTTTGTATTGTCATGATACGGCGAATTGATGTTTTCTAATCCTGTTGCGGCATGACCAAGTACCTCAATTCCTTCAAACGATTTTGTTTTTGTACAAGCCGATAGCAACACAATAAGAAACAAACAATTAAAACGCATAATTCAATCCTAAATTCATTGTAAATCCTAGGGTATTTGCACCCGACATTTTATTTGTAACGGTTGAATAAAAGCGTTCATTCTGCCAACCTGTTAATAGCGCCATTTTGAATTGCAGTTTTCCTCCGGCACATAGATACAACCCACCGTACAATTCGTTGTATTTATTCATGTGCGAACTAATTTTGTTCACTTTTAAAAAAGAATATGAATAACTTAATTGTGGCCCCACTTGCAGATTTTTACCTTTTATCAGGCAATATTCACCGCCAAATGTAACTCTCGGAAAAATACGATGTTGAAAGAATGTTCGGTTCATTCCAAACTCCAAAGACGCAAATGGTTTTAATGCATAGTGATCATATTTGTACATCAATCCTACTTGAAAATCCATTCGATTAAAGCCAACTTGTATGCCGAGACGGTTTTTATCCTCTTGTCCATGTGAGCGAAGTGAAAAAGCCAATAAAAAAATCAAGATTAAACGCACATTCAAAGATAAAGAAAGCCCTGAAATAGAATACTAAAGCTTTGGACACTTTTTGCAGTGTACACCTTTTTTCTTGTACTTTTTGCAACATTCCTTTTTTTTGCCGCAATTACAACCCTCACAAGATGAGAAGTTTTGGGGATACAAGGGACTATTTTCTGCTTGTTGCTTCATTCTTATTTAGAATAATTCCAAACAAAAGTAATAAGGAATTTTTACAATTCGTAACATTTTGAAATAAATCTACGTAATTCTACTTAACAAGCCCCGCTAGCTTCTATGTAGTTTTCATACGAATAGCGATTATTCCTGTTTTATTTGAAAAAAGCCACTTTACTTTGTCCTATAAAACAAATCGCTATGAAAAAAATTTACTTCTTACTATCAATTGTTTTTACAACAATAACTGGAACAGTTAGTGCTCAGCAAAATGTTCAATCGTTTGCACAGTCACAAGAATCAATTTTGGATAACCAAGCAGAAAAACATCCTGCGACATTAAATATGTTGATTAATGAATTGGAGAACACATTTGATGTAACAATGACGTTTGAAGAGGATGGAATATTGTTGATTCTTTCAACAAATGGTTCAAACAATCCTTATTCTGTAACATTGAAAGATAATAACGGCAAATTAATTTTGGATGGTAATTTGGATCCAAATATGACTCAAAAAGTTGTTTTGAATGATTTATCAGTTGACAATTATTTGTTGCGAGTTTCAGATATGAGAAGTCTAAAAACTACGGTTTACAAAGTGGTGACACATTAAAACAAACTGTATTGAATTTCTCGGAAGGTATTTGCGTGCGCTTCAATAATTGTTTTGATATCGTGCGAGTAACCACCTCCCATTGTGCATACCACCGGCACATCTAATTGTCTAACGAGATCAAAAACACGTTTATCACGTTCTTTACAACCTTGTAATGTCAATCCAAGTCGGCCCAATTTGTCGGATGCGAGCACGTCTACGCCGCATTGATAAAAAATAAAGTCAGGTAAAAAGGAATTCATCACCTCATCGATGGATTTGGATAATTGGTATAAAAATTCTTTATCCGAGGTTGCATCTTCAAGTTCAACATCTAAATCCGATTTTTCTTTGTGCAACGGATAATTGTTTTTCCCATGCATGCTGAAGGTAAAAATGGATGGATTGTCTTTAACAATTTCAGCCGTTCCATTTCCTTGATGTACATCCAAATCAATGATAAGAATGTTTTTTGCCTTACCTTCCTGGATCAACCAATTTGCAGCAATCGCTTGGTCATTTAATAAGCAAAATCCTTCACCTCGATTCGTAAAGGCATGATGAGTTCCACCAGCAATATTCAATGCCGCGCCCGAACTCAAAGCCAATTCCGCACCCAAGCGTGTTCCTTCCATTATGGTCTTTTCTCGTTCGATTAGTAATTGCGAATGCATGAAACCTGTAACACGTTCTTCTCTCGGACTTAAGTTCAACGAACACAATTTTTTATAATAATCCGAATCATGTGTTGAAAGAACCAATTCATCAGGTATGGAAGTTGGTTCAAAAAAATTGGATTCTGTTAAGGTACCTTCATGTACTAATTGCTTTGGCAATAAATCGTATTTCTCCATTGGAAAACGATGATTGTCAGGTAAAGGATAAACGTAATTGGAATGAAAGGCAACTTTTAGCATACGTTTTAAACAGACTCCGTCTTTAATTGTTCGTGGAACAAAAAATAGAATACTTTTTGAAAGCTTAATTTATAAGCGATTTATTAGAACCTCAACACTGAAAAACACCTTTTGATTCGGTAGATCCAAAAACTTGAAATCCAATTTATTTTCTGATTTAATTCGCATCGTTAAAAACCCAAGTCCTGCTCCACCTTTTTTCGAAATAGTTCCATTCGTTAAAATCGAAGTGTACAATTCTTTTAGTTGTTCTGGATTCATATTATTGATTTTGGTTAGGTACTTATCAACCATTTCAACATCTTCTTCCTGAATCATATTGCCTACTGCAATTTTATAATTCGTTGGATTTTTTACTAGAAATAAAAAAGCTTGTTGTTTTTCTTTTTCATCTCGTTCGCCATGCAAACGAACATTTTGAAGTCCTTCAATTAAAATTGAAAAAACACGTTTAATTACTTTTTTTTGATCTCCAGCATGAATCATTTGTTCTTCAACGCTGCTCGCGATACTATTGATCAAATCTTGAGAAAACTCCCCAAAGTGATTCACCATGATACTTTTCTTCTTGTCTGAAGAAAAAATTTCTAACAAGTTCAAAAAATAACTTCGAACTTCCGATGAAATGGCACTATGTGTTGTATCAATCATTGAATGTATTCAACGTGAAGTTAATTGAAAAAGTTCATTTTATCGAATTAAATGAACAAACCCGTGGTATTTTTTACCGTCCGGCGTATTTACTAAGTACGTATAAACACCATCTGTCAATAATTTCCCAGAACTATCTTTCCCATCCCAATCGTTTAAATAATTGTCCGATGTAAATACAACATCTCCCCATCTATTCAATAGAATTACTTGAGTATTTGGTTTTAAACCTGAAATTTCAAATTGATCATTCACCTTATCGTTATTTGCTGTCACAACATTCGGAATTCCCAATTCGTCATAGATTATTATTGTTTGAGTCGATGTTCCTATACATCCATTAGCATCTTGCTCGGTCAATGTAACAACAAACGATCCAGCTACTGTAAATACATGAGTAATATCAGTTGTGGTTAAATTTTGACCTTCAATAGTCCAAACTGGATTTGTCAATCCAACACCCGAAGAAGTATTTGTGAATGTAACTGTTTCATCAATATTTGGCGCACTTGGACTCCAAGTAAAGTCAATGGACGGTCCTGCCGGAGCTGTTAAAACGGTTGCTGTACTTGTTGATTGACATCCATTATTATCTGTCACAGTTAGCGCATAAGACCCTGCAGTTAAATTGGTAATATCTAAAGTTGTTTGATTTGTACCTGTCCATGAATAAGTATATGGATTGGCGCCATTCACAGTTATTCCTGTTATTGAACCATTTACTGTACACGTTGGTTGAACAATGATTGCCGTGGTTAAATTGATTACAGGACCACCTACTTCATTTATTGTAACCGATTGCGTATCGGTACAGCCTGCAGCATCTGTCGCTGTTAATATATACGTTCCACTAGCAACATTCAACAAGTTTGCTGTTAAGGTAGCTGGTGTCGTATTCCAAGAATACGTGTATCCTGGCGTTCCACCATTTACCATAATTCCCGAAATCGATCCATCTGCTTGATTACAATGTTCATCTGAAACAGCCATCGTTGCAACACTTATTGTTGGGGCATTCATCACTGTAATGTTGACATTCAAATTATCTGTACAACCCTGGTCATCGTTAACCGTTAATGTATAAGAACCAGCTGCAAGGTTTGTTAAGTCTAAGGTCGTTGCTGAACTATTTGTCCATGTATAAGTTGGATTAACTCCACCAATTACAGTAATTCCATTAATAGAACCTGTATTTGAAGCACATCCAGTTGGCATTGTCATCATGTTTGACGCATCAATTGACAGTGGAATTGGTGCTGAAATTGTATATGGGGCTGAAACAGTTGAACATCCGTTTCCATCTGTAACTGTTAAAGTATATGTTCCAGCTGCTAAATTAGACGGATTCAAGGAAGATCCTCCTCCATTCGACCAACTGTAATTTAAGCCTGTTCCCGTTGCTGTAATCCCATTAATTGAACCCAGTGTTCCTGAACATGAAATATTTGTTGCAACTGCATTCGCCTCATTTAGAGAAGGACCTCCGGCATTCGCTACAGAGAAAGGACCTGCATTCGCAACACAACCATTTCCATCCGTAACAGTTAATGAATAAGAACCTGCAGATAAGTTCGTTAAATTCAAAGTCGTTTGAGTTGTATTCGTCCAAGCGTATGTAATGGTAGGTGTTCCACCATTTACAACCAATCCAGAAATAGCACCATTTGCTTGTCCACAGTTTTCAGGAGTTAAAACAACCGCTCCGGCATTCACAGTTGGCCCAGCAATCGCTAAAATCACATGAGTACCAGAAGTCGCTGTACATCCATTGACATCTGTTACAGTTAGTGTGTATGAACCAGCTGCTAAATTTGAGGCATTTAAAGATGAACCTCCGCTCGGAGACCATGCATAGGATAAACTTGTTCCAGAAGCTGTAATTCCATTTATTGAACCATTATTGTTACCGCACGTTGCATTTTGTAAAACAACTGCAGATGCATTAACGCTAGGTCCAGCGGTATATCCAACTGTGTACGGTCCTGCATTTGCAGTACAACCATTTCCATCTGTAACAGTCAACGAATAAGAACCAGCTGCTAAGTTTGTTGCATTTAACGAACTTCCACCACTATTTGTCCAAGCAAAAGATAAACTTGTACCAGAAGCCGTAATTCCAGTAATAGATCCCATTGTACCGTTACACAATTGATTTTGAATAAGGACATTCGTTGTATTCACTGAAGGACCACCAACATTGGAAATTGTGTAAGGTCCCGAATTGGCAGTACAACCATTTCCATCAGTCACCGTTAAGGAGTAGCTACCAGCAGATAAATTACTTATTGACAAGGTAGTTTGATTTGTGTTTGTCCAAGCATAAGTTATAGTTGGTGTTCCACCATTCACAACCAATCCAGATATTGAACCATTACCAAGGCTACAATTTTCATTAACGACAGACACTGCTGCATTATTAATTGTTGGTCCGGCAACAGCAATAATCGAGTGAGGCCCTGAAGTTGCTGTACATCCATTTCCGTCCATTACGGTTAATGTATAATTTCCTGCTGCTAACGAGGATGCATTTAATGCATTTCCACCGCTAGGCGACCATGCATACGATAAACTCGTTCCTGTTGCTGTGATTCCGGAAATTGCACCGTTATTATTTCCACATGTGGCATTTTGAAGAATAACTCCTGTTGCATTAATACTTGGGCCTGTCGTCAATCCAACAACATGAGGCCCGGAAGTAGCAGTACAACCATTTCCATCAGTAACAGTTAATGTATATGAATTAGCGGTTAATCCCGTTGCGTTTAGAGAACTTCCTCCACTGTTTGACCAAGAATACGTCAAACCAGTTCCTGTTGCAGTAATTCCTGTTATTGATCCAAGCGTTCCGTTACAACTTTGATTAGTAATCACGACTCCCGTTGCATTAATGATTGGACCAGAAGTTCCAACTAATGTATGCGGACCAGAAGTTGCAGTACAACCGTTTGCATCTGTAACCGTTAAAGTATAAGACCCTGCAGGAATGTTTGTATAGTTCATACCGGGAGTTGTTGTTCCGTTCCAACTGTATGTGTATGATGGTGTTCCACCACTTACAGTTAAACCAGTTATTGAACCTGCATTCGAACAAGTTGGATTTGTTAATACAGCCGTACCAGCAATGGTTGGTTTCGGATTTACCGTTACAATAACAGGAACTCTGAACGAGCCGGGACAAACCCCAACATAATAGGTTGTAGTCGTTGTAGGAGCAGGTGAAGGGGTATATGAATTTCCTGTTCCAACGACCGCACCACCAAACTGAGTTGTGTACCAAGATAATGTACCCGGTACTGTTCCAGTTGTTGATGCTGTTAAAGTCACTGTTGAACCAGAACAAATTGTTTGATTCGATGCGGTAATGTTGTAGGTCGTAACGATATTTCCTGCAACCCCTGAAGCACCATTTGTTGCACCATTTGCAATAAATTCCGTCACATGGCCAGAATTCGATGTTCCATTACTTCCTCCTGTTACTGTTTGAACTGGTGATCCTGAAACGAAAGCGATGCCTCCACCTGCTCCACCACCACCTGGTCCACTCGCCTCTATAGAGGCACCTGTACCTACGGTAAGATTGTGATTACCACCCGCTCCACCATTCGCATTAATAGTAATTGTTGCGGGCAAAGAGTTGCTATTTTTTACAATGATCATTCCGCCTGCACCACCACCACCAGCACCATCATTTCCTTTTTTATTCGAAGTTGAAGGAAATGGAGATGTAGTTTGATTATTCGGGTTAGTGTTTAAGCCTACTGAACCATTCGACTCTAATGTACCTGTTCCAGTTATTGTTCCATACGCCTGAATGAACACAATTCCACCACCTGTACCACCAGATCCCCCTTGACCACTATCTTGATCTCCAGCACCTCCGCCACCACCCATGAACATGCGTGTAGCATCAAATGACAAGGGATGACCTCCTAACCCTCCATTTTCTTTTCTTGAATCTGTGGAAGCCCCACACCACAATGCGTTATTAGGTCCAACTGTTAAAGCATTTTGATCAGAAGCTGACAATGAATAACCACCTCTTCCTCCTCCAGGACTTGAAGAAGTCGCAAATCCAGCTAATTCAATATTCCAATAACCAGCTGCATAGGTAGATGAAGGCACACCTTTTCCCGTGTATGTTCCAGCAGCTCCAATGTTGGCTCCACCGCCACCACCGGCATTTTGATAACCACCACCACCACCACCATTCGCAGGTGCACCCGTAGCGTAATTAGAATATTGAGCGATGTATTCTGCTTCATATCCACCAATACCTTCACCTTTTCTTCCTCCTTCATCATCAATTGCAGAACCAATTTGAGTCCCACCATTTCCAGGACCATTCGTGTGTGGGGTACAACTTCCGGCCAAACCAACTTGAGTTGATGGTGTCGAAAGACTACTAGTTGTCATTCCTCCTCTAAAACCTTTTCCTGAAGCAGTAATTTTACTTGTAGCTGTCATAGTCAAAGTCCCATTAACCTCAATAGCAACAACACCACCGGTTGTACCATTCCATGCCGTTGGAACGATTGTAGCTGCAGCATTTAATGTAAGATTATTGTATCTTGGAACACGAATAACTTGAACATGTCCTGAACTTGTATAACTGTTTTGAAGTCCGCAACTTAGGTTAATGGTATTGGTACCACTCACACTCAAGACTTCAACTTGCTCGTATTTTCCACAATTGTTATAGGACAGGATTTTACCCCATTCAGCAACTTTAGCATTTGATTGAGTCCATGTATTATCCCAAACATAAGCCGCAGGCCTAGTAAATGTTGTATTGGTAAGATCTATATCCATAGATGCTCCTTGCATCTGAACAATCAGAATTAAATCTCCAGCTGCTAAATTTCCTGTAAAATGAGCACCTGAGAGAGTGTTACTGGTAACAGTTATTGATGTGGCATTTGCCGCCGCATTTGCAGTTAATGAAGTATACGTGTTTACAATATCATTTGATATCGTGACTGTATAATTAAGATCCTTGCCTCGCTGAGCAACAGCGAAAATTGGAGAGATAGCAAGAAAACCTAGCAATAGTCGAGCTAGTTTAAAGTTCATAGTTTTATCGTTTCACAGTTCTTGTTAGAGACGAAAATAAGCATAAAAAGGTTGGGTTTATTTAAATTTTATTACAATTTCATCAACGATTCTTGCCACGGCTGGACAAATTTCTGTGTTTTTTTCTGTGAGGTGTAAAATTTGAAACATATTTTTTCGATCTGTGTGAGGATATTCTCTACATGCCAAAGGGCGATATTCGTAGATATCACACTTGTTGTCAGGTCCTAAAAATGAACAAGGCGATTGTTGCAACACGTAATCACCTTCCTCATCCATTTTGAGATATTGATGGATAAACTGTTGCTCTTTTAACCTTAAATACTTTGCAATTCGCTTAATATCAACATCCCTGAAAATTGGGCTGGTCGTTTTACAACAATTTGCACAGGCAAGACAATCAATTTTCTGAAAGGTTTTTGTATGAATCGTATGAAAGGAAGCATCCAATTCTTTCGGTTTCTTTTGTTTTAGTTTTTGAAACGTCTTTTTAATCTGATCTTTCTCAGTTAACGATTTTTCAATGGATTGTTTATATTCTGCTTTCAACTTAATAGGATTATTGCATTGCGGATTCGCTTATATTTCTTAATTTACTTGCGAATTTAATGAAAACATGGACAAATTTGACCTTATTGTAATCGGAGGTGGACCAGCAGGATATTCAGCAGCAATGCGAGCGATTGAT
>JBDLVK010000062.1:0-46083 GCA_039804825.1 Bacteroidota bacterium | reverse complement strand
CTAATTTGGTTTTCTTTCAACAAGGGATCAACTTGTTTCAATACGACCAAAATTCGGGCAGTGTCAAACAAATCACCAACTTTAAAAACGGTAATGCTCCGGAAACGGACACTGATTCCACTTTTTTAATGAAAGAGGAAAACCGACTGTTTGAATACATACAAGATCAAAATACGCGTAACGCTTGGTATGAAAAAAATGCTGTTACCCGTTATTCATTTCCAGCGGTCTTTTTTACAGGAAAGGAGCAATTGGAGAGTCTTCAAATTTCTTCAGCATCAACTTTTGTAAGTTTTCGTTTATCGAATTATCCAAAAGAAATTGAAACACATGTAGATCATCACATTTCTGCAGACGGACACACCTACCCTGTTACTGCCCGTGCAAAAGTAAACGACGAGGATGCTTCACATCGTTTGGGAATCATGAATCTTAAAAATGACAGCATCTATTTTGTTGACTTTTCGAAATTAAGTGACATTCGTAAAAAACCTGCTTATCTGAATGATTCAACTCCTTATGATACTGATCGCAAAATCATCATGCATTCATTGAAATTTGCAACAAACTCAAATTTAGCAGTTTGTGATGTTCGTTCGTATGACAACAAAGATCGTTGGATCGTATTAATTGACCTGGAAAAAGGAATATTCACAGAAATAGATCACCAGCACGACGAGGCATGGATTGGAGGACCTGGGATTTCAAGTTGGAATGGTGAAGAAGGAACCTTGGGATGGTTAAAAGACTCAAAAACAGTTTATTTTCAGTCAGAAACAACTGGCTATTCTCACCTTTACACCTTCAATGTAGATTCGAAGAAAAAAGAACAGCGAACTGAAGGTAATTGGGAAGTTTACAAGCTTGAATTATCGAATGATGGCAACTCATTTTATGTAATGTGTAACAAAACACATCCTGGTAATCGTGATTTCTATCGTTATGATATCGTTGCACAAAAAATGGTTCCTATCCTTACAAAACCTGGTTATAACGATGTAACACTTTCTCCTGATGAGAAAATATTAGCTGTTCGTTATTCATTCAAAAACAAACCGTGGGAATTGTACACAGCAGTGAACGCATCAAACACACAATTAAAGCAAATCACTCACTCTACAACGAAACAATTTGACGCATACAACTGGCGTGAACCGGAAGTCATTACTTTCAAAGGTTCGGATGGAAAAGATGTGTATGCTCGATTGTATAATCCTTCTGGAAACAAAAACCAAGCTGCTGTAATTTTCGTGCATGGTGCTGGATATTTGCAAAATGCTCACAACTATTGGAGTAATTATTACCGTGAATACATGTTCCACAATTTATTGGTTGACAATGGATTTACGGTTTTAGATATTGATTATCGTGCTAGTGAGGGCTACGGACGTGATTATCGAACTGCGATTTATCGTCACATGGGTGGACAGGATTTACAAGATCATTTATCCGGTAAAGACTATTTGGTGAATCAACTGGGAATCGATTCAAACCGAGTTGGTATTTATGGCGGTTCGTATGGCGGTTTCATTACGTTAATGGCCATGTTGACGACTCCGGGAGAATTTCCATGTGGAGCCGCATTGCGTTCTGTTACCGATTGGGCACATTACAATCACGAATACACGAGCAATATTTTGAATTATCCAGGAACAGATCCAGAAGCATATCGCAAAAGTTCACCGATTTATTACGCCAACAATCTTGAAGGTAAGTTGTTAATGCTACATGGAATGGTGGATGA
Organism: Bacteroidota bacterium; assembly: GCA_039804825.1. Lineage (GTDB taxonomy): Bacteria > Bacteroidota > Bacteroidia > Flavobacteriales_D > Crocinitomicaceae > M0103. The sequence goes on along the minus strand of JBDLVK010000062.1, from coordinate 44,339 downwards.
CAATGTGCAATTTCAGGATGTTGTTCGATTGAGTCAACGCTTTATCGAACTCGGAAAAGAAAATTGGGAATTGGCTGTGTTTCCTGTAGAAGCGCATGGATTTAAAGAAGCCTATTCTTGGAACGATGAATACCGCAGAATTTATGAGTTATTCTACAATGAATTGATTTTAAACTACAAAAAATGATTGTTCGCGAATTAGAAGGAAAAGCTGAAATGCTTGCTCAATTGGAAGTGATGCAAGAATTGTATCCAAGTCTTACAAAAGAGGAATATGAACATGATTTAGAAAATATGCTACCAAACAATCGCTATGGACAAGCAGCAGTGTTTGAAGGTGAGAAATGTTTGGGCATTGCTGGATTTTGGATAGGAACCAAATTGTGGTGTGGTAAGTATTTGGAAATTGACAACTTGGTTGTTTCATCAAAATTCCGATCAAAAGGGGCTGGAAAATTATTATTTCAGTATTTAAAAGAAAAAGCAAATCAGGAAGGATGTTCAATGATCGCACTGGACTCTTATACTTCCAATTTCAAAGCACATAAATTTTTCTACAACGAAGAATTTGGTCCAAAAGGTTTTCATTTCATACATGTAATCAAGGAAGAACAGCTTCGTTAAGTTTTTTGTTTCTAAGTTAGATTCACTACTTTAGTGTTCTTAAATCAAACTATGAAACATATTTTCTCTCTTCTTATTGCTGGAATTGCAACGTTTAGTGCTTTAGCACAAGATGAAAACTCGACTTCTTGTTCGAATCGCTCCAAATTTCACGGACAATCCTTAAAAAGTAATTCACTTTCTGTTGCCCAAATAGCAGAAACAGAGCGTTACAATGTTCACTATTATGACTTGGATTTGTCTATGACGAATTTGAACACTTCTGTTTCTGGCACCGCAGAAATTCATGCAACCGCGAACGAAAACTTAGATTCAGCCTTATTTGAATTGTTTCACACATTTACTATTTCTGAAATTCGCGTGAATGGAACACCAGTCACTTATTCTCGTGTTAATTCAGCTATTAAAGCTCCGGTAAATGCTAATACAGGTGATGCTTTTATAATTGCAGTCGATTACAACGGAACACCACCGACAGCAGCAACGAACCCGTTAGGTGGTTCTGGAATGACCAATGCTACATCACCTTCTTGGGGAAACAAAGTTACTTGGTCGTTGTCTGAATCTTTTGCGGCATATGAATGGTGGCCGTGCAAACAATCGTTGACGGATAAAGCAGATAGCTCGGCTGTCAAATTGACTGTTCCAAACAATTGTAAAGGTGGATCAAACGGTATTTTGGAAAATGTTGTTCCGCTAGGAAATGGTACCACACGTTACGAATGGAAAAATCGTCACATGATTGATTATTACTTAATTTCTGTGGCAGTTGCAAAGTACATTGAATACAACGTATATGCGAATCCTGTGGGTGCTCCAGCTCCAATCCTGATTCAAAATTTCATCTACGATAATCCTGCTACTTTACCAAATTTTCAAGCAGACATTGATGAAACAGTTGATTTTCTTGAATTGTATTCAGATTTATTTGGATTGTATCCATTTGCAGACGAAAAATATGGACATTGTATGGCTCCTTTGAGTGGAGGAATGGAGCATCAAACGATGACGACCCAAGGATTTTTTGAAAAAAGTTTGACATCACATGAATTGGCTCATCAATGGTTTGGTGATAATGTTACGTGCGCATCTTGGACAGATATTTGGGTAAATGAAGGATTTGCAGCCTATTCAGAATATTTGATGAAGGAACATTTGTACCCAGCAGAAACAACTCAACACCTGATTGATATTCATACAAACATTATGTCGCAACCAAATGGGGCCGTTTGGGTTTTAGATAGTCTGAACGAATCACGCATTTTTGATGGAAGATTAACGTATGACAAAGGAGGAGCAATCATTCATACGTTTCGATTTATAGTAAATGATGATGCGACATTCTTCACTGCGTTAAAAAATTACCAAACACATTTTAAGGATAGCGTTGCGAAGGGAACAGATGTTCAGGCAGAATTAGAGGCAGCGAGCGGACTTGATTTTACAGAGGCTTTTGACCAATGGTATTATGGTGAAGGTTACCCAACCTATTCAACACGATGGAATTCGGTTGGTTCCGATTTATTGTTAGAAATTACGCATACAGCTTCGGCATCAAGCATTACTCCAACATTTACAAATCCATTGGAGATTAAATTTGTACGCAGCGGTCAAGCAGACACAACTATTCGTTTTGATATTTCTTCCAATTTGAATCAGTTTTTTGTACCGGCAATTGGAACTGTCACGAATATTTCAGCAATTGACCCATCGAATTGGATCATCAATAAGGTTGGAACAACTAATCATGACGTGAACTTCCTTGCTGGTCTGGAAGAACAAATGAATGTTTCAAGTATCCATTTGTTCCCTAATCCATCAAACTCTTTAATTACTATTCAATCATCTGAAAATTGTGAATTATCAGTTTATTCAACCGATGGTAAAACAATTGCGAATCATTCAGTAGATGGGAAGTTGACGTTGGACATTTCAGCATATAGAAATGGTAATTATTTATTTGTCTTTAAATCGAATGGTCGCATCATTGACATTGAAAACGTTGTGAAAAATTAAACTTATGAGATTAATTCTGCTAATAACTGCGCTTGTTTTTTCATTTAATTCGATTGGTTATTGTCAAGAGGACGAAATTCATTCATGCGCGTTGTCACATCAAACAACAAAACATCTTTCAGGTCAAAAAACGCTTACTCCGACTCAAGAAATAGATGCCAACAAATACGATGTTCATTTCTATAAATTGGATTTAGCTATGTCAAATTTGGTTACTGCTTTAAGTGGAACCGTTGATATGCATGCAACTTGTTTGGAACCAATGGATTCGATTGTTTTGGAATTATACCCAAGCATGTTGATATCAGAATTGCGTTTAAATGGTACGATTACACCTTACAACCGAACAGCATCCATTTTAAAAGTTCCAATCAATTCAAATGCCAATGACAATTTTATTTTGTCGATTGATTATGCAGGGACACCTCCAAATCCAGCAAATAATCCATTTGGTGGCAGCGGAGTAACAAATGCGCAAGTTGTGTCGATTGGTTCGCGCGTTACTTGGACGGTTTCTTGTCCATTCTTGGCGCACGAATGGTTTCCATGTAAACAAATTTTACGCGACAAAGTTGATAGCTCTGAAGTTCACGTTACAGTGCCTTCAACCTGTAAAGCTGGTTCGAATGGTGTTTTACAAAACGTTGTTAACCTAGGAAATGGAACAACACGTTACGAATGGTTTAACGATCGACCAATTCTGTATTACTTAATAAGTGTCGCAATTGCACCTTATTCTGAATACAATGTTTATGCACATCCAACGCAACTTGCTGGAGATTCTGTTCTGATCCAAAATTACATTTACGGTTCTGCTTCTTCCCTTTCGACGATTCAAGGCCAATGTAATTTACTCCCTGGATTCTTAGAATTGTATTCCGATTTGTATGGTTTATATCCATTTCACGAGCAGAAATATGGTCAATGTGTAGCTGCCTTGAGTGGTGGAATGGAGCATCAAACAATGACGACAATAGGCGTATTTGAGAAAAAAACAACAACGCACGAATTAGCCCATGAATGGTGGGGAGATCATGTTGGAATTGCTTCTTTTTCTGATGTTTGGTTAAGCGAAGGTTTTGCAACGTATTCAGAATATTTAATGTTGGAGCATTTTTATCCGACTGAGAAAACAGCTTTGTTAAATGGTTGGCATACATCTGCCTATTCACAACTGAATGGAAGTGTTTACAATCCGGACACTTTAAACATCAATCGCATTTATGACAGTCGATTAACCTACAAGAAAGGTGGAGCAATCATTCATACTTTAAGAAATATACTAGATAACGACACGTTGTTTTTCCAAACATTACAAGATTTCCAAGATGAGTTCCACGACAGTGTTGCTTATGCAATGGATTTGAAAAATAGTTTTGAACTTTCAACAGGCTTGGATTTAACGAACTTTTTCAATGAATGGTATTTTGGAGAAGGTTACCCAACCTACTCTGCTCGCTGGAATACTGTTGGGAATGATTTGTTAGTTGAAATAACGCATACAGCAAGTTATCTTTCCGTAACACCAACATTTACAAATCCTTTGGAAATTAGTTTTTCAAGAACAAGTTTGCCAGATACTACAATCCGATTCACAATAACGGCAAATCAAAATCAATTTCTGTTACCAAATTTAGGTGATATAACGTCAATGAATACGATTGATCCTGAAAATTGGGTGATTAATAAAGTTGGCACTTTGGTTCACGATACGGGGTTTGTGGCTGGAATTAATGAAAGTAGTTTGAGTAAATTGAACATTTATCCAAATCCAAGTAATGGAATAATTTCAATCAGTGGTGTAACAGGTAATTTTTCAGTGGTCATTACAGACAATTCAGGAAAAGAACTTAAAGTAATTCAATCCAACGGTCAAGTCGATTTATCGGAATTTTCGGCAGGTCACTACTTTCTCAAATTGATAAACGAGAATGGTAATTCAATTGTAAAAAATATTGTAATTAGTGATTAGTGATTCCCTGCCTGTCGTAGCCTCCAGCGCAGACAGGGTGATTCATAATTCGTAATTTGTGATTTGTGATTTGTGATTTAAAGTTACTTTTCAAGTAATCATAAATAGTTTTATATTTGTATTTCATAAATATGATTTACAAATGACAACATTCACTTCTACCCTTCCAGACGATTTAATGAATCAATTGAATGAAAAGGCTCAATCGCTATCAATGCCGAAAAACAAACTGATTGAGAAAGCTTTGCGTATTTATCTTGACCAACTAAATAGAGCTGAATATGTTCGTTCATATAAACAACTAGCAGAAGACACAGATATCCTTTCGATTGCTGAAGAAAGTATGATTGATTACTGCAAAGATTTGGACGTATGAAACAAGGAGAAATCTGGTATGCAAATTTAAATCCAACGAAAGGAAGTGAGCAAGCTGGGCATCAACCTGTTGTGATCATTAGTGGCAACTTACTGAATGCTCATTTACCCATTGTGATTTGTTGTCCTTTAACAACTCAAATCAAAAACTATAAAGGAAATGTTGTATTGCAGCCAACCAGCAAAAATAAACTTGATAAACCTTCTGAAATTTTGACTTTTCATATTCGGTCTTGCTCAAAAGATCGTTTATCTAAAAAGCTGGGAGTAATTAGCAAACAAGAGTTAAATGAAATTGTGACCGGTTTAAACGATTTACTGCGGTATTGAAAACACAGAGTCCATTCCGTGATGTTCAACCAATAAAAAAGCCCCGCAAATACGGGGCTTTATCTTGTTGTTTGTTTTGGTTTACATCCATTTAGATGCGAAAACGTTAAACTCTTCTCTAAGATCGTTAAAGTTCTTCTCAAAAGAATCTACTAAATCTTGCTCTTGTGCATGGTATTCCACTTTACGGTGGTCTACAGCTACTGGATTTGATTTAATCTCTTCAATCAAAGCTGCCTCATTTTCTTTTACAGCATGTAGAATCTCATCGATGTTATTGCGTTGAATGATCAATTGATTTTGAAATCTCTCCACTTCTGCCAACGCATCGTTACTCGAATTTTTAGAAGCAATTTCTTCCAATCTGCCTTTCAAAATTGAAACTTCATCTTTGTAGAAATTCAATTTGTTTGTCCATTCTGTGTTTTCCTCGTGTTGCTTGTAAATTGATTCGTTTGTGCTCATAATTCTCCAATTATTTAGTTGAACTTGTTTTTAAATTCTGGGTTAATCACTTTGCTAACCCTTCATTACAAACTTCGCAAAATCGAGCTCCAAAAAACATGAGATAGGTCATGGATGATGCTGATTGATGTCAACAATGAATTTGTGATTCGTGATTTATGATTCGTAATTAGTGAGTTATCTCTTTTCCTTTTCGTAACCGATTTGAGTGGCTTTTTTCAACAAGCTAGCATTTACGGCTGAACCAAAATCATCTTGACCTTCAGGCAATTTTTTCATTTCTTCATCAATGTATTTTTGACGTTCAACAGCCAATTCGTTGATTTTGGTTTGGTACATCTCACGTTCCTTACGTTTTTCGTCCAACAAAACATTTTTTTCTTCTTCTGTTTTACCTTTAAATTCCGCTGGCAACTCGTCATCTGGAATTGTTGCCAATCCTACCGATCCTTTGTCTACTGCGTCAATTAAATCCCATGATTCATTTTTGTAAGCCGCTTTTGATTTAACGATAGCACGCTCCGTTTTAACTGAAACTGCTTCAGATTGGGCATTCATATCTTGCGCTAGTTGATTTGATTTTTTCAAATCACCCAATGAACCATAGCCATAGTATGTTCTGTTCAAAGAATCGTTGTAGTTATTTATTTGCGTATCATATGGTGTATCGATGTGCACTACTTGTTTGTTTGCATCGATGTTAAAGTAATCCCCTCCCGCTATTGTAGCACAATCTTTCCAAAATTCACGTATTCCTTGATCGTAATTCCCGCAATAAATAGTGTTCACAAAAATGGAACGACTTCCTGCAGTTTTACACACTTCATTATAAGCAATCGTACCTTGATTGAACGGTTCATTTCCCGCGATGTAAATCATTTTCAAATCCAATGGATTTGTTGACCAACCCAATTCTTGCATCGATTTTTGGATTACAGCACCACAATATTCGTCCCCCCCATTTGTTGTTAAACCAAACAATTTTTCAGAGATTAAATCTAAATCAGTTGTTAAAGCCGTTTGAAGGCGAATGTAATTATTATCCAAAGACAAGGAGGAATTTCCATAATCGTACAATGCAATTTCGATACTTGGCATTTGTCCTTGATAACGCAAAGCACTCAGCTCATTGATAATGCTCCAAATTCTTGTTTTTGCTTGATCAATCAAACCATCCATACTGTTTGAAGTATCGAACAAAATGGCCACTTGGACTTTTCGTGGACTAGGTTGAATGATTGGTGTAATTTGTGCTAAACTGGTAAAAGCAACAATAATTGATGAACTTAGAGAGAGAATTACTTTTTTCATACTACAAGATTTGCTCTACTTTACACCTTGATTTTGAAAACGTTCAAAGAAATTTACTTCTTCTTGTTTTGACGTTCTAGAATTGGATCATAACAACACTTCATCACCACATCCACTTTTTGATTGTTCAAATGAACCTCTTCCATTTTAGGAGAGATATAAGGAATGTCTAAATTCAATCCTCTGAGAATGATTAAGATTCCCACCAGTGTTAACATGTAAGGAACAATTTTAGACAATTTAGAGCGTAATTGCATGCTAATTTTGTTCGCTGCAAAACCGACGGCAATCATTGTGGCAAAGGTTCCAACTCCAAAAGCGACCATCGCATATACACTTTTCAACGGAGAACCCGCAACTAGGGCATTCGTTAATCCGATGTACACCATTCCGCATGGTAATAATCCATTCAACATGCCCAACAATGATAGTTTGAAAGGAATTTCAGAAGCAATTACTTTTCCCAGGTTTCTACTCACAAAGCCTTGTAAACCGAATTTAGGTCCACCAAATGAAAGGTGAATCGCTAGCCATTTTCTCCATGCATAAACAATCATGAATACACCAGCGAGAATACTTACCCATTGTAAAAAACCAAATGTTTCAATTGTAATTCCTACGCTACCGATTATAAACCCAAGCCATGCGTAGGTTAGAATACGTCCAATATTGTATTGAAACACACCAGCTAAAATCGTAAGCGAATTAGTTCTGTTAACAGGTATTGCCATGGCGATGGGTCCGCACATGCCTACACAATGTAAACTAGATGCGAGACCCAATACCAATCCCTTTAACAATAATTCATTCATTTAAATGGTCACAGATTCTTTTTGAAGACAAGGTTTATTGCCGACTGTGTAACTTAATTCCACAGTATATAACCCTTTTTCCAATTCTTTTTTATCGATTAGAAACGACTTCGTTCCTTCAATTTTGAATAATTTATCCAATTTTTGATCATTCGGACGAGACAAATGCATTTCAATTTTTTTGAATTCGCCTTCAGGAACTTTGACAATTACAAAGTCATTATTCGAAATAATTTCAATTTTAGCATCAAGATTATTTGCATTTTCTTGTGCAGTTATTTCTTGTTCGTAATTGATTTCACGTTTGTAATAATCTTCACTTTCTAAATCAACTCGGTTCATCATAAGTCCTACCACCAAAAAGATGATAAACCCCATAAACGTCGCCATTCCAATTACTATTCCTTTTCCCCAATTCATATTTCAATAATTATAACATTGGACCAATAAACTTCGTTTTAACTGTTTCTATCACTTCACCGTTTCCGATAACTTGTACGTGAAGAATCGTTTTACCATGATCTATTTTTTCCATTGGTAGTTTAATGATAAAGCGCTCTTTCAAATAGAATTCCTTTTTCAATCTGAATTTAGTTACTACCATTTCTATTTCACCATCAGGATCATCCAACTTCAAAGTTACGATATAGTTTTTATTCGTCTTATTTGTAAGATTAATTTCGAAAATATTACTAACCATTCCATCATTTGTCAATTGATAGGTTGTTCCACGTTGACGAATAATGGTAGTTTCGAAATCTTTTCGCGTTATCAATAAAATTAAAAGGATTGTAAACATTGCACCCAATAGTACGGTGTAAGATTTTACTCGTCTTGTCCATTGGAATGGAGTTCTATTCTTAATACCATTTTCTGAAACGAAACGAATCAAGCCTTTTTCCATTCCAACAGAGTCCATGATGTTATCACAGGCATCCATACATGCTGTACAATTGATACATTCTAACTGAGTACCGTTTCGGATATCAATTCCAGTTGGACACACATGCACACAATGTCCACAGTCAATACAATCTCCTTTCCCTGCCGCAACACGGTCTTCACCTTTTTTAATTTTGGCTCTTCCCTCACCTCTTTTATGGTCATAAGCTACAACCATTGAATTTGGATCTAGTAAAACACCTTGTAAACGGCCATAAGGACAAATCGTAGTACAAACTTGTTCTCTTAATTTTGCAAAAACAAGATAGAAAACAGTTGTGAAAATTACTATTGCCATGAATCCTCCAAAGTGTTTTCCAACTGGATCTGTTTGAATTTTCAATAATTGTTCACTTCCAATAATGTAAGCAAGAAATGTATTTGCAATTAAGAACGAAATCATCCAAAAGATTAAATGTTTGGAAGTTTTCTTAAAGATTTTTTCTTTGGACCATGGAGCATCTTTCAATTTTTTCTGGTGCGTCCAATCACCTTCGATCCAATATTCAATTCTGCGAAATACCATTTCCATAAATATTGTCTGCGGGCATACCCAACCACAAAAGAAACGACCGTAAATGATGGTAAACAGAATAATAAAAACTACCCCAACTATTATCGAAATAGCGAAAAGATATAAATCCTGGGGCCAGAACACTTTTCCAAAAAGGATGAATTTTCGTTCAAGAACATTAAACAACAACATTTGATGTCCACCAACTTTAATCCAGGGTGCTAAGAATAAAAGAGCAAGTAAGAAATAACTTACAATTTTACGCTTGTTGTAATAAGGTCCAACCGGTTTTTTAGGAAATACCCAAACGCGTTTTCCTTTTTCATTCACTGTAGAGATGCGGTCTCTAAAACCTTCTTCATCTCTAAATTCATCTTCTTTATCAATCATGATATTTAATTTTGTATACCGTCGTTCTTGTAGTTTTTCCGAGTTTTTATAGCGGTGGCATACTATATTGTAATGTTAACCTAAAAAATGAAAAGCCGATGCAACTAATGTTACACCGGCTTTTATTGTTAACTTATTTTTTTGCTGGGTAAAGTTTCCCATCAGGAGCTTTACCAGGTGTATTTGGCAAAGACAATATGAAAGAGGCAACTTGTTGAATCTGAATTGGATTCAATTTAGATGCATGTTCAGGCATTCCATTGGCTGTTCCTAACTTGATTGTTTTAAATAAGTCTTTAATATCAGGACCATAGATCCAATAATCATCCGTTAAGTTTGGACCAATATTTCCTTCTGCTTTTGGATTGTGACAAACCACACAGTTCGATTCGAAGATTGCTTTTCCTGAAGAGATTGCAGTGTCGTCAGTTAACTGAGTTGCATTTGTTTCATCCACATTCATTGCATGTTCTTCTTGGTATTTTTTCACATCTGCTTTCGCTTGAGCAATTTCTTTGTCGTATGCTTTGATTTGTAAATCGCTTGTCTGGAAGATATGATAATTGAACACATAAACTACTGCGAAGATAATCGTAGCGAAGAATCCCCAAACCCACCATGGTGGTAAGTTGTTATCCAACTCGCGTATACCATCATATTCATGTTGCATCAAAATTGTATGTTCTTCTTCAATTGCAACAGCATCGGTTAAGATTACGTTTATTTTCTTAATCGCTGTTTCTGGCGCAACTTCAGCTGCTTTTGGACGAGCCATTGCCATGAAGTCTCTGAACATTCTTCTTAAGTAGAACAATACACCTAATAAAATCACATTGATGACAACCATGAAATACAAATCCATGTTCTCAACAACTAACCAAGGTGTTCCTTTTTCAGCCTCTCCAGCCGCCATGAACGTTAAAGCGTGAGAATTATTTCCAATTGCCATTGCTCCGAATGCTCCAATGATTGCAAGAATAGAAGCTACAGGTGTTGAGTTCTCACCACTAGCTTTTGTTTTTTCTTCCAATTTTTTCTTGAAGTAATCAGATTTCACCAAGGTTGTAATTGAAGTTGACATTATGATAATCGCAATTAACAAAACAACGATACTTCCAAACAACCAATAGAACAATGTTAAGTTCTCATTGTAATCTGGAACGAAGGTTACGTTTGCGTTTGGATCTGTTGCTCCTGTTGCAGTTGCACTGTCTTTTGGTGGTTCAACTGTTGGTGAATACGTGTCAATGTAATTTAAAATTGCATCCAACTCTTCGTTTGTAACAACTTGTGGAGTCATGGCAGCAGGACTAAACCCTTTAATTTCGTTTGCCATTTTACTTTTTCCAGAAGCAATCAACGCTTCAGAGTTTTTAACCCATTCGTAGATTAATTCTCCTTCACCTGCATCGGTCCATTTTTGTTTTACACCTTTTAAAAGAGGTCCAGTAGAATTTTTATCTACCATGTGGCAGGTATTACACTTTGCCTTGAATAACTGCTCACCATCTTGAGCTATTGCTTGCTGTCCACCCAACCAAAGGGTGAAGACAGCTAAACTTATATTTAAATATTTTTTCATGACTTTCTTATTAAATGAACATCAATCGATTATTGTTTGTATTCACCAGCAGCATCCTTTTCAAAAGGGATATCACTTAGTTCTGTTACCTCAGCCTTTGTCATTCGAATTACCATTGTAATCACAACAGCAAAGAAGATGACAAAGATTAACAAAGACAGTAATGGATAAAATTCAACACCATCGATATTTGTTAAGTTATGTTTGATAAATCGTAACATGTTCTTAGTTTTTAGATGTTATTTTTTAACTGTTTTTGTTTGTGCTTTGATGTCAGTACCCAAACGTTGTAAGTAGGCGATGATCGCAACAACTTCTTTCGATTTCATTTTCTCAACTTCCGCTTTCTTGTTGAATGTTTTTTGCATTTTTGGAGGTAAAGAATTGTACATTTCATCAACGATGTTTTCAGCGATTGTAAGTGCTTGTTTTTCTGCATCACCTTGTGCTTTTTTCTCGTATCCTTTTGCGTAAGGAACGCCAAGCGTTTGCATTGCGCTAATTTTCGCTTCAACCATTGATAAGTCAAGTGAGTTTTCATCATTCATCCAAATGTACGCTGGCATGATAGAACCTTGAGATACATCTTTCGGACGAATCATGTGTTGGTAGTGCCAGTAATTACTTCTCAAACCACCTTCACGTGCTAAATCTGGACCTGTACGTTTAGATCCCCATTGGAACGGGTGATCGTAAACAAATTCTCCTGATTTAGAATATTCACCGTAACGTGCAGTTTCGAAACGCAATGGACGAACCATTTGTGAGTGACAGTTGTAACATCCTTCTCTGATGTATAAATCACGACCTTCTAATTCAAGAGGTGTATACGGTTTAACACTAGAGATTGTTGGAACATTGCTTTTCACAATCATCGTTGGTATAATTTCAACTAAACCACCAATTGCAACAACCACGATACTTACAATCATGAAACGAATTGGACGTTTTTCAATGCTTCTGTGCCAGTACTCACCTTTTCCTGCTTTCACATTCAAGTTTTTAGTTACTGTTGCTTCCGCTTCTTCATTTGCTAAGAAGTTACCCGCTTTAGCCGTTTTGATTAAGTTGTAGAACATTAATACGGCACCAAGGATGAACAACAAACCACCAATAGAACGTAAAATGTAATATGGATGTAAAGCATCTACAGTTTTCAAGAAATCAGCATTCACTAATGTTCCATCTGGATTGAAATCTCTCCACATCAAACCTTGCATGAATCCAGCGATATACATTGGAATCGCATATAAAATGATGCCTAATGTCGCTATCCAGAAGTGTTGGTTCGCTAATTTTTTAGAGTATAATTCAACACGGAATAATTTAGGAAACAGCCAGTACAACATACCAAATGTCATCATACCATTCCAACCTAAACCACCAACGTGTACGTGTGCAATTGTCCAATCTGTAAAGTGAGACAACATATTCACATTTTTCAAAGACAACAATGGTCCTTCAAATGTCGCCATACCATAACATGTTAAGGCAACCACCATGAATTTCAACATTACATCGTCACGAACACGGTCCCAAGCTCCACGCATTGTTAACAAACCGTTCAACATACCACCCCAAGATGGTGCAATCAACATCACTGAGAAAACAACACCTAAACTTTGTGCCCAATCAGGTAATGATGTATACAACAAATGGTGAGGTCCTGCCCAAATGTAAATGAAAATCAACGCCCAGAAGTGGATAATTGATAAACGATAAGAATAAACTGGACGCTGTGCTGCTTTAGGAACAAAGTAGTACATCAAACCTAAATAAGGCGTTGTTAAGAAGAATGCAACTGCATTGTGTCCGTACCACCATTGGACTAACGCATCTTGAACACCTGCGTACCAAGAGTAACTTTTCAAGAAAGAAACTGGTAATTCAAACGAGTTAAAGATGTGTAAGATAGCGACAGTTACGAACGTTGCGATATAGAACCAGATTGCAACATACAAGTGTTTTACTCTTCTAGTAAGAATCGTTGCGAACATGTTGAAACCGAACACTACCCAAAGTAAGGTTATTAAGATATCGATCCACCACTCTAGTTCAGCGTACTCTTTACCTGAAGTAATACCAAAAGGCAAGGTTGCAACAGCACACAAAATGATAAATTGCCAACCCCAAAAGTTGATATTACTCAGTTTATCGCTCCACATTCTCGTTTTTAATAAGCGTTGCAGCGAGTAATAAACCCCCATGAAAATTCCATTCCCTACGAATGCAAAAATCACTGCATTGGTGTGCAATGGTCTTAATCTACCAAAGGATAAGAAACTGAATCCCAGGTAATCATTAAAAAATTCCGGAAAAGCTAATTGCAATGCAATTATTAATCCGACCAGCATACCTATGATACCCCAAATAATTGTGGCCCAGGCAAAATTTCTTACGATCTTATTGTCGTAACTAAACTTCTGTACTTCCATCTGATTGTTTATTTGATTTTTGATTTGTTTGTTGACTTATTTCGTCGTCGAAGAGAATTCTTACTGAAGGCGTGTAATCATCATCGAATTGCCCTGTTTTTGTTGCCCAAAAGAACGACGCCAGAAAGAACAGCGCGACAATTAAACTTACGATTAGCATTATGTATATCATTCCCATAGTACAAATGTCATGAGATTGTCAAAAGAAAAGAATGATAGGAGTTAGTCTAAAACCTGATTTCCATCATGTTTTTCGTATAGTGGTTTCTCATTTGTTTTTAGGAAGATAGAACTATTTTTTTAAATGCACTAAAAACGTACTTATAAAAACCACTGTAATTGAGCTGATTGGCATTAAAATAGCGGCTATCAGCGGAGTTAAGTTTCCTGAAATTGCAAAGCTTAAACCGACAATATTGTATGAAACAGAAAAGGCTAAACAGACTTTTAATACCGTTTTTGAGAAATTAGAAATGCTCAATAAACGATCCAATTGTGCCAATTTTGAAGCCTCAATAATTGCATCTGAAGAAGGTGTAAATCGAAATACATCTTCTGAAACAGCAATACCAACATCTGCTTTTCCTAAAGCGCCAGAATCATTTAATCCATCTCCGACCATCAAGACTCTCTTTCCTTGTTTATTCAACGATTCAATGTAATCGAGTTTATCTTTTGGTGTTTGTTGGAAAAGCAGAACACTATCCGTTGGAAACAATTTTTGCATGAGCGCTTTGTCCTTGTCTTTGTCACCCGAGAGCACATGTAAGCGATAAGTTTTTAGCGAATGAAGTAATTCTTCAATTCCTGTTCTTAGTTCCGAACTGAAGATAAAACGACCTGTTTTTCCATTACTTAAGCGCACAAATGAAGATGTTTCGTTTTCATCAACCACAGTTAATTCGGTAAAAAATGGATTTCCAATTTTAACATTTAAACCGTCAATTGAACCTGAAATTCCCTTTCCTGAAACCTCATCAAAATCTGCTATTTCATCTGTACTGGCAATGTTTTGCGTTTTCAAACAGGCAACAATTGCTCTAGACAGTGGATGCGTTGACGAATTTGCCAAACAATAAATCGCTTCTTTTTCTTCTATTGATAATTCATCTCCTACGAAATCTACTTTGTGTGTAGTTCCGGTTGTTAGTGTTCCAGTTTTATCAAACACAATATCGGTGATTTCATTCATGCGTTCAATAACTCCAGTATTCTTCAAATACAAGCCTTTTCTACCGAGTAAACGCATCACATTTCCAAACGTGAATGGAGCCGAAAGTGCCAAGGCACAAGGACAAGCAACAATCAAAATAGAAACAACAATTTGTGTGATTCGCGCTGCATCCACAAAAGCCCATGCAATGGAGGACACACCTGCGATGATTAAAATTATTATTAAAAAATAGAAGGACAAACGGTCTTGATACAAGAAACTTGTGCGTGTTTTTTTATCGGTTTGTACGTCGTTCCATAATTGCGTCAAATGACTTCTATTGCTTTCCTTTTCAACTTGCAGCGTAATACGTTGGCCTAATAACTTTCCTCCAGCATATATAAAATCTCCTTTCTTTTTATTGATCGGAACAGCTTCACCGGTAACAAAACTGTAATCAATTTTAGCTGAGTCGGACAATAAAATACTGTCACAAGGAATCACTTCTTCGTTACGGATCAACACCGTATCTTGCACATTTAACTGCTCAATCTCGACAATTTCCTCTTTTCCATCAATTAATCGCGTAACGGCAACTGGAAAGTAGGATGTGTAATCACGCTCAAACGAAAGGGTTTTGTAAGTTTTATTTTGGAACCATTTCCCTATCAACAAGAAGAAAATAAATCCTGCAAAAGAATCCATGTACCCTGGACCGTAACCAGCCATAATACTGTAGGAACTTTGTGCATAAAGAGCGATAATACCAATTGTAATCGGCACATCTAAATTCAAACTTTTGAAGCGCAATGCTTTGTACGCAGAAATAAAATACTCGGACGCAGAAAAAAACAATACCGGAATAGATACTGCGAAAGACAAGTAAGAAGTAAAATTTCTAAACTCAGGATTATCTCCTTCAATACCAAGATATTCTGGAAAACTCCATAGCATAATGCTACCGAATGCAAATCCAGCAACACCAAGTTTATATAGGAATTTTTTATCTAATTTTTTCTCCGTTTGGTTTCGATTACCAAAGTTTGGGGCATAGCCAATTCTATCTAACAACAAGGCTAATTCAGCTAAACTTTTCTTGGATTGATCAAAAACGATTGAGGCTTCTCGCTTAGCGAAATTTACTTGACAATTTAAAATGGCAGGTTCTATTTTGGCGATATTTTCTAGCAAATAAATACAAGACGAACAGTGAATTTGCGGTAAAAACAAGGTTACTCGAACTGACGTATCATCTTCAAAATCAATGAATTTCGATTTAATCGAATCAACTTCTAAAAAAGCATATTTGTGTTGATTACTTTCTGACGGCTTCGCACCAGCATTTGATTCAAGGGTATAAAAATTCCCAAGATTGTTGTCTTTTAACAATTGATAAACAGTCTTGCAGCCATTACAACAAAACGACTTTTCATCGAAAAAATATCCTTTTCCGATTACCTCATCTCCGCAGTGGTAACAAATTTTGTCCGTCATATTGTTTGCGAGAACATGCGTTCCAATTTTGTGTTCGGTTCTAAATCTTGGTCGAAAATCATGCAACAGTTGCGCACAAATGGTATTCCTTCGGTTGTTACTGTTACTTTTTCTCCCTTGAGATGAACGAGGCCATCTGAAATCATTCCTTCAAGGCGTTTCTTAATCAATTGATGTACCTCTTTGTAACGTGAATCTGCTTTAAACGTCGTTTCAAAATGACACATTAAATCCAAAATATACGTGCGGATTTCGACATCCAATTCACTTAATAAATGTCCACGGAAAACTGGTAACTGACCTTCTTCAATTTGTTCTAAATATCCTTCAACTGATTTATCGTTTTGAGCAAATCCGAACCAACTATCCGAAATAGCTGACATCCCAAGTCCAATCATTAAGTTCGTATCTTGTGTTGTATAGCCCATGAAATTTCGATGTAAATTCTTTGAATTAAAGGCTTTTGCTAAATCATCGTGTGCAAGAGCGAAATGATCCATACCAATTTCCATGTATCCTTCGGCCTCCAACATTGCTTTGGCTTTTTCGTACAAGGCACGTTTCACTTCACTTTTTGGTAAATCTGACTCATCGAATCCGCGTTGACCATTTCCTTTGATCCAAGGAACATGCGCATAACTGTACAAAGAAATTCTATCTGGACGAAGCTCTAGAGTTTTCGTTACAGTGTCAATAATATCTTCCAATGTCTGTTTTGGTAAACCAAACACCAAATCGTGACTAATTGATTTGTAACCCATTTTTCGAGCAGCATCATGCACCGCTTTTACTTGATCGAATGATTGAATTCGGTGAATTGCTTTTTGCACAACCGGGCTATAATCTTGAATTCCAAGACTCAAGCGTCTAAAACCAAACTTGAAAAGTTCAGTTAAATGCTCGTCAGTTGTATTGTTTGGATGTGCTTCAATACTTAATTCAACAAATTCTGGATCAACTTTTTCAGTTTTGAACAAACCTTGGAGCAAACGAATTAATTCAGTTGGAGCGAAGAATGTAGGTGTTCCACCACCGAAATGCAACTCACGAATTGTTGGATTCATGTTCAAATTCTCTTCATACATTTCCCATTCTTTCAAAAGCGCATTGATGTATGGAGATTCAACATCATGATTTTTGGTAATTCGTTTATGACAACCGCAAAAGGTACATAAGCTTTCACAAAATGGAAGATGAATGTAAACGCTGATATCGGATGAATTGAAATATGTTTTATTTCGTTGGATTGTTGCTAACCAATCTTCGCTCGAAAGTGGATCATTTTTCCAAAAAGGAACGGTTGGATAAGAGGTGTAACGTGGTCCAGGAACATTGTATTTGTCTATAATTTGCTTATCCATGCTGAAAAAAATGTTCGACAAAAATAGAGATGAGGAAAAATTAAAAAAATGATATTTATCATCTTTGAAATAATTATAGGATTATTCTATCTTTACAGTGAGAAAACCTGATAAAATGTTGGATAAATCGCATAAACATGTTTCATGTTCATCGTGTGGAGCAAGAAACAGCTCATTATTCGGTAATTTTTGTGACCACGAAGTTTCACAAGTTGACGAACAAAAAGCCTGTGCTTTCTATAAAAAAGGTCAGCCAATCTTTATTGAGGGAAGTTTTCCGCGTGGTGTCTTTTGTTTGAACCAAGGAAAAGTAAAAATTTTTACACGCGGAGACGAAGGAAAAGAACAAATCATTCACATAGCAAAAGAAGGTGAAATCATCGGTTTTCGCGCTATGTTCAGTGGTGAACCTTACAAAGTTTCTGCCTCAACCTTAGAAGAATGTAATATTTGCTTTATCGGGAAAGAAGATTTCTTAAACATGATTGATACGAACGTAACCTTGCGTAATGGTATCATGAAAGAATTATCGAAAGAATTAGGAGATCGTGCAATTTTCATTACAAACATGGCTCAAAAATCGGTGCGTGAACGTTTGGCGTTTGCTTTATTGATTTTAGGCGATATTTATGGTGATGAGCAAATCAATTTGACACGTGAAGATATGGCCAATTTTGTTGGAACAGCTACAGAGACCTTGATACGTTTGTTAAAAGATTTCAAGGATGAGGGCATGATTGAAATTCACACCCGCAAACTTGAAATAATTAATGCTGATAAATTAATGCAATTGGCGGGAAGATAATTCTACCATTTTGCATCAGGATATTTGCTTGGCAAAAATTGCATTTCGCTTAAAATAAACCCTAAATTTTCAGAGTGTTTACCTTGTTTACCTCCGTTTAATTGGAATTGATTTTCTGGTATTGACAAATGAGCCATGTATAGAATTTCCCTTACTTTTTGGAACCATTGGTCCTTGACACTATTTAAATCTACTCCTACTCCGGCTTTGATCATTGCTGATTCTGCTTCACTTGGAACGAAAAACTCTTGTGAGTATCTCCACAATGTATCCAATGCAAATTGTGTTTTGCCATTTGCTAATTCCGTTCCTGCTCCCAAACGAATCATCCATTCAGAGCTGCGGCGCAAATGATAGGTAACTTGTTTGATTGCTTTAAATCCAATCGATTTCAAGAATTCATCCTTGCTCTTCGTCATTTCAGAATAGAAATAAAAGTTAAAGGCATCCGTTAAGAACTGACGAACCATGATGAATGCAAAGTCGCGATTTGGTTGTTCCACTAGAAGACAATTGTAGAATTCATGTTCACCTCGGCGGTATGGAAAATCGTCTCCAATTCTACCTTTTCCTTCGATACGTGCACACTCGTTGTAAATCGACTCAGCGATTCCAATTAAATCTAAAGCCACGTTCGTGTTAGCCAAATCTTCTTCCAAAAAAGGTCCATGGCTCGAGTATTCACTCAAACGATGACTAAGAATTAATGCGTTGTCTGCAATTTGCAGGTAATAGTTAATTTTCGTTTCCATCGTTGAAATTACATTTGTTTAACACCTTCTGGTAAATCGTAAAACGTAGGGTGACGGTAAATTTTCTCATCAATTGGTTCAAAGAAATATTCCGCTTCATTGATTGTTACCGCAACGATTTCTTTTCCTGGAACAACCCATAAGCCAGTTCCTTCTCCTCTTCTTGTATAAATATCACGTGCGTTTTCTACAGCCAAATCTTTATCAAAAGCATGAACACTTCCGACGTGTTTAAATGCTTGACCTGGTTTTGATTGGATGAAAACTTCCCATAATTGTCCTTGTGATTCTGCTGCTTCCATTTTCTAAAGTGTTTTAATTAATTTCTAAAATCGTATAATCATTGCCTGCATGTGAGAATGAATCTCCATGCCCCTTCCCTTTCATCGTTGGGAAGATTGGCGAATCAACAGAAATGCCGATAATGTGTTTTCCTTCAAAATCGAACGGCATGGTTGCGTGGCCAATGAAAAAATGAAATTTCTCAGTTGACACAAAAGCTCCAGCTTTAACAGATGTTTTAGGTTCGACATTCATGTTTATTAATTGTTCCAATTCAACTTCTGCACGGAAAAGTTTTTTCTCAAACAGATGTTTCATTTCACCCGACTCAGTCTGATGTGACAAATCCTCGGGATCTATCGTATCGGTTTCGTCGATGTCAACCATTCCGTTTGAAGAACTTATTTTTTCTCGTAAATCATGAATAATTTCTTCTTGACTTTTAATTAAATGCTGATACAAAAGTTGTTTGTTCATGTTTTTATTTTTGATTTAATCCAGCTACAAATGCTGTTTCTCTCACCCAAGCTCCATTGTCATGAGCGCGTTTATGATGTTCTAAGCGTTGTTGGTTACAAGGTCCATTACCTTTTACCACTTCCCAAAATTCATCCCAATTGATATCTCCGTGTTTATAAGTCCCATCTTCCAATAATTGAAGATTTGTATCAGGAACTTTCAAGCCAATTAATTCTGCTTGAGGAATTGTTTTATTAATGAATTTCTCACGCAATTGATCGTTTGATTCACGTTTGATTTTCCACTTCATCGCATTGGACGTATTCGCAGACTCATTGTCATGTGGTCCAAACATCATCAACGCAGGCCACCACCAGCGGTTCAATGCATCTTGTGCCATTTGTTGCTGATCTTTCGTGCCTTCCATCATTTTCCACATGATTTCATAACCTTGTCTCTGGTGGAATGATTCTTCCTTACAAATTTTCACCATTGCTCTAGAATACGGACCATAAGAAGTACGTTGCAAAGAAACTTGGTTTGTAATTGCAGCACCATCAACTAACCAACCAATTGCACCAATATCTGCCCAATTCAATGCTGGATAATTAAACACTGAAGAGTATTTTGCTTTTCCTTCGTGTAACCATTGAATATATTGTTCACGACTTACACCAAGCGTTTCTGCGGCACTGTATAAATACAAGCCATGACCACCTTCATCTTGAATTTTAGCCAATAGAATTTTTTTACTTCTCAAAGATGGGGCACGCGTAATCCAGTTTCCTTCTGGTTGCATACCAATCACTTCTGAATGGGCATGTTGCGAAATTTGACGAATCAAGTGCTGACGGTATTCATCCGGCATCCAATCTCTTGGTTCGATTTTCATTTCAGCAGCTATTTTCGACTCAAACTCAGCAAGAAGCTGTTCTTTTGAAGGGGCGATAGTACTCATTTTTCAATTCGTTTTAAGTTAATGCTTGAAAGAATCCATGAGGAAGTTCTTCATTCTTGCAAAGGAAACGTAAACGAAGAGCTTTATAAATGATAAAATTCAAATGAAAACATGATAAATGTCATAAAATTCGAATCGTTCCACTTACAATTTTGTTATAGAAAAATGATTCATCCATTTATGCAACTTAGGTTGCAAAGCTAGCTGAGAGAAGCTATTAATTTTGTGTTATAAAATGAAAGTTATGATTTTCGGAAAAGGTTCAAGACTGTATAGTATTTTCAACATGCGTTGCCCAAAATGTCAAGAAGGGGAATTTATGGTTTCACATCCCTACGACTTATCAAAAGTTGGTGAAATACATGAACATTGTAATGTGTGTGGCTTAAAATATTCAAAAGAGCCAGGATTTTATTACGGAGCCATGTATGTTGCTTACGCTTTGGGAGTTGCTTTATTTGTGACGCTTTGGGTTTCATTCAATTTATTTTTCGACAATGTTCCGATCGGATGGCAAATTGGCCTTATAATTTTTGCAACTATTCTTTTAGCTCCTTATCTTTATGCCTTGTCTAAAATTATTTGGGCAAATATGTTTATAAAGTATGACAAGGACGCAATTAAAAGAGAACAAGCATGACTATTTGCATGATGCTTTAAGCTATGTTTTAGAGGGACCTTTAATTGATGAGATCATTAAAATTTCACAAGTAAAGGAAGTTTTTGCAGATGAGATCATTCTCAATGTTGGCGATTCGATGCAATACATTCCAATTGTTTTGGAAGGTTCGATTAAAATTTCACGTGAAAATGATGAGGGAGATGAGCTCCTACTTTATTACATCGAAGGTGGTGATACCTGCGCCATGACTCTACAATGTTGCGTTCGTCATACTTTGAGTGAAATAAAAGCAACTAGTATGGAGGATTCATTGCTTTTAATGATTCCAATTGAAATGATGGAAACATGGATGAATAAATATCGTTCGTGGCGAGAATTTATACTTCAGAGTTATCATACGCGATTAACTGAGTTGATGGAAACTGTTGATGCCATTGCCTTTATGCGACTGGATGAACGTTTACTAAAATACCTAACTGATCAAGCAAAACTTCTTGGCAGTTTAGAAATTCAGCACACCCATCAGCAAATTGCGGAAGATTTACACTCGTCAAGGGTTGTAATCTCGCGTTTACTGAAACAATTGGAAATAAAGGGTAAAATCAAAATTCAACGCAACAAAATTATTTTAGACAGTATCTAAGCTATAGTTTTAATTAACTTTGTTAAAAATTTTACGGTATGTCAGAAATCCTCATCATCACAGGTTTACCAAGATCTGGAACATCTCTCATGATGCAAATTATTGATAAGTCATCGATACCTGTTCACACGGATGGTCAAAGAGAAAAAGATATAAATAACCCAGAAGGATATTTTGAATTAGATGCTGTGAAAGGTATTGTTTTGGATAATTCTTTTTTGAAAGATTCAGTAGGTAAAGCAGTAAAAATTGTTGCCCCACTGCCAATTTACATTGATAAAAAATATAATTATCGGGTCATTTTCATGCGACGGGATATGGATGAAATTCTAAAATCGCAAGAAAAAATGTTAAAAAAGGACCAGCAAAGTGAGCGTGAAAAATACAGAACCATCTATGAGTTTCACTTAAAAAAGACGTATAAATTTTTTATCGATAATTCAATTCCATTCGTGGACATAAATTACAACAATTTGATGTCAAATAGTGAGGAAGAACTTTCAAAATTATTTGATTTTCTTTCTATCGAAATGCCAAAGGATTTAACAGGTGTTTTAAATCCAAAACTATATAGAAATAGAAAATAAGATGAAGAAGCAAACGACAAAATCCATTCAGCTTAATGGAGAAACGTTTAAAATTCCAGCCGGAGGAACTCTTGGTTTATTGGCTCTTGGCAATATAGGTGTGCGAGCATGGAAGGAAGCCAAAGCAGCTAATGTGAATGACAATTCTAAAGAAAAAAATGAAAAAAAATAAGGTTCTATTAATTGGGTGGGATTCTGCTGATTGGAAGGTCATAGATCGATTGATTGCTGAAGGAAAAATGCCTACTTTGAAAGCAATGATTGAGGAAGGAGTCAAAGGAAAAATTGCCACATTAAACCCACCTCTTTCTCCAATGCTTTGGACCTCCATTGCAACTGGTTTCAGACCATACAAACATGGAGTTATCGGATTTGTTGAACCAGACGGTAAAGGAAGTGTTCGTCCCGTATCGTCAAATTTCCGAAAAGTTAAAGCAATTTGGAACATTTTAACTATGGAAGGCTACAAATCCAACATTATTGGTTGGTGGCCAAGTAATCCGGTTGAGACAATTAATGGTTGTATGGTTTCCAACATGTTTCAACAGGAAAAAAATGGTAGTAAAATTATAGAACAAGAAAATTGGGAAGTACAACCAGCCACGGTTCACCCCGAGAGAATAATTGACAAAATAAAGGATTTAAGAGTTCACCCACACGAAATTACATTAAATCTGGTTTCACCATTTGTGCCAAATTTTGCCAAACTAGGTAAAGGTGACGATAGTAATTTAGGAATTATTTCTAAGTTTCTAGCGCATGCTTCAACAGTTCATGCTGCAGCCACGGAGTTGATGGAAACTGAAGAATGGGATTTTACAGCTGTTTATCATGATGCATTGGATCATTTTAGTCATGGTTTCATGCGTTTTTACCCACCCAAAATGGCTCACATTGATGAAGTTGAGTTCGAAATGTACAAGAATGTTGTTGAAGGTGCCTACATATTTCATGACATGATGTTAGAGCGTTTGTTAGGAATGGTAGACGATAAGACAACAGTTATGATTGTATCAGATCATGGTTTTCATTCGGACCATATGCGACCAATTCACATACCGCAAGTACCTGCTGGTCCTGCTATTGAGCACGCGCCATACGGAATAATCGTTGCAAAGGGCCCTAACATTAAAAAAGGTGAGCAAATATTTGGAGCAAGTGTATTGGACGTAACTCCTACATTATTAATGATGATGGGCTTACCTATTGGAAAGGACATGGATGGGAAACCTTTGGTAGACATGTTTTCTGATGGAAGAAAAGCTACCTATATTGAAAGCTGGGAGAAGATTGATAAGTTTGGTGGTGAATTAGTAAAGATAGATGGTGATGTTGAAAATGACGTTACAGCTGCTTTACAACAATTAATTGAATTAGGCTACATTGACGATTTAAATATCGAAAATGTCAATGAAAAGGATCGTGTTAAGAATATTATTAAGGAAAATTCATTTTACTTAGCTAAATCGTATTCAAGTACAGGGTTACATGATGATGCTTTGGAGCTATTATTAGAGGTCGAAACTAAATCGGATCCAGACTACAGAATTTTGCATGAAATCGTGAATTGTGCTGTAAAAACAAACCGATTTGCTCTTGCCAATGAGTACCTTCAATTTATCCGTAAAGAGAAAATTCTAATTGATTTTCATATTGATATTTTAGATGCCAAAGTGCAAATTGGTTTGAACCAACCTAAAGAAGCAATAAAACTGTTGAACAAGGCGTTAAAAGTTGATAATCAGTCAGTAATAATCTTACTGGACCTTGCAAATATTTACAATGGCTTGCAAATGAAAAAAGAGGCGCTGAAATGTTTCAACAAAGTATTAGCACTTGACCCTGAAAATGCGCATGCCTATTATGGAAAAGGATTAGCCTATTTAAGAGCTGACGAATACGAAAAAGCGGTTGAAGAATTTTTAAATGCGATTGATCGCCTATATCATTTTCCTTTAGCCCATTTGTATTTGGGAGAATCACTCGCTTTAATGAAAGAATATGAAGCTGCAATTGGCACATTTGAATTAGTAAAAACGATGATGCCAAATTTACCGAAGGTTTATCGATGGCTTCAAGATTTATATGACCTAATTGATGATCCAATTAAAAGCAGAGAAAATGCATCAATTCTTGGTAAAATGCATTTGGATAAACGTACAATTATTTGCGGTTTGCCTGGCCCAAAAATGGAGGATGCACTTTCAATGTTAAAACAAAACAAAGTAAACATTGGAAAATCATTCGATGTATTAAAAACTCAGAATTTAGATGTTCTAAAAAAAGATTGGTTCTCTCAATTGGAGGGTGATGTGATCTATCTTCCGCTTCAATATTTTCCAAGTTTAAACTCTCGTAATCTTAACAAGTTTATTTTTATTAAAGATTCATTAGAAGATACGATTGAGCACATGAATAAAAAGGCAAAAATAAAGGCAAATACATTTAATTTTGAGCTCATGAACAATCTCAATAAAATTGAAGAAAGCACAAAATCGTGGTTTGGAAAGCAGCCTGATGTTGATGTCTATTACCTTTCCAATTTAGATAAACTGATGGAAATCATATAAATCTTAAGTTGATATTATTTATTTAAAATTTTTTTCTTAATTTTACTCACCGTAAACTCAAAAAAGAATATATGAAAAAAGAATTACAATCAAGATTATCTCGTTACACTGCGGCTGCTACTGCAATCGTTGGAGCTATTTCAGGAGCTAATGGACAAATCGTTTATACAGACGTTAATCCAGACCAAACTTTTGACGCTGTAAACAATAACGGTTATGCTATTGCAGGTTTAGACCTTAACAACGATGCTACAATCGATTTCTTAGTTGCTTCAAAAGATACTACTCTTGCTGCTGGTCATTTAACATTTACTTTGGTTGCTCCTTATGGAACTTTAGGAAATGCTGTTGCTGGTGATACTCCATCTAGTTATGACTATGCTTTCGCAATGAACTCTGGTGATGCTATTAATGCTTCATTGAACTGGATTTCTCCAGCTTCTGGTGGTGCATTATCTATGGCTTATGCAAAAGATGGTGCATTCAACTATGCTTCTTACTGGATTAACGGTGTTACTGATAAATATTTAGGTTTGAAATTCTTCGTTGGTTCAAACGCATACTACGGATGGGCTCGTTTAGACGTAACTGCTGCTGGTGATGTTTTCACTATCAAAGATTACGCATACAACGGAACAGCTAATGGTGCTATCAACGCAGGACAAATGGCTGGAATTAACTCATTGGAATTAGAAACTTTGTTACATTTCGTTAACCAAGCTGATAACTCTGTAAAAGTTGTTATCAACGGAGGTTTAACTGAAGGTAAAATCTCTTTGATTTCTGCTGCAGGACAAGTTGTTTCAACTGGAAATGTTGATTCTAACGAGTACAATGTTAGCTTGAACGGATTATCTGCAGGTATTTATGTTATCTCTGCTGAATTCGCTGAAGGAACAATGACTAAAAAAGTAATCGTTCACTAAGAACAACTACATAATTAGAAGGAAGTCCCGCAATTGCGGGACTTTTTTTTGCACTCTACTTCAACATTTAAGTAGTATAATAAAAAAGCCCCATTCTTTGAATGAGGCTTAAGATATATCTAAGAAATTATTAGTTTGTTCTTCCCGGATACACCTTCAATGCTTCTTCCAAACATTTTACAGCTTTACGTAACGAATCTTGGTTCAAAACATACGCAATTCGCGCTTCTTGTTGTCCAGCACCTTTTGTTGAATAGAATCCATTTGCCGGTGCCATCATTACAGTTTGACCTTCGTATTCGAAATCTTCTAACAACCATTGACAGAATTTTTCAGCGTCATCAACTGGGAATTTCGCAACTGCATAAAATGCGCCACTTGGTTTCGGACAAAATACACCCGGGATAGCATTCAAACCATCCACTGTGATATTTCTTCGCTGTACATATTCAGCAACAACATCATCAAAATATGATTGTGGTGTATTCAACGCTGCTTCAGCTGCAATTTGATCAACAGTTGGCGGAGACAAACGTGCTTGTCCAAATTTCAACGCTGCTGCCATGATTTCTGAATTTTTTGTAATTAATGCACCGATTCGAGCTCCACACATTGAGTAGCGTTTCGAAACAGAATCAATCATAATCACATTGTTTTCCAAGCCTTCCAAATTCATTACTGAAAAAGGAATAGCCCCATCGTAACAAAACTCACGGTAAACCTCATCAGCAAATAAAATCAAATCGTGTTTTAATACGATATCGCGCAATTGCTCCAATTCTTCTTTTGAATACAAGTATCCTGTTGGATTTCCTGGATTACAAATTACGATTGCTTTCGTTTTCGACGTGATTTTTTTCTCAATTTCCTCAACTGGAGGCAATGCAAAACCTGTTTCAATCGTTGAAGTTACAGGAACAACATTCAATCCTGCCGTTACAGCAAAACCATTGTAATTTGCGTAAAATGGCTCTGGAATAATTACTTCATCACCTGGATCACACGTTGTCATGAAACCAAAAATCAAGGCCTCTGAACCACCAGTCGTAATTAATATATCTTCTGGATTAACATTAATCCCTGTTTTCTTATAATACGCCGACAATCCATTACGGTAACTTTCAAATCCAGCTGAATGACTGTACTCAATCACCTTACGATCCATGTTTTTAATTGCATTCAAAGCAACTTCTGGCGTTTCGATATCCGGTTGACCAATGTTCAAATGATAAACAATTTTACCTTGCTTTTTAGCTGACTCTGCGTAAGGTACTAACTTACGAATTGGAGACGCGGGCATATCAATAGCCTTCTGTGATAATTTCGGCATAACTTTTCTGGTTTTTTGTTGCCGCAAATTTACGTCAAATGTTCAAATAGTTAGGCGCATTTGAATTCTTTTTCGAACTTTGAAGCATGAAGTTGTTAAATCTGTTCATACTTGCAATTCTGCTGGTTTCTTGCTCTAGGCAACAGGAACCAGAGAAATCTTCATCAACCAGAAAAACACAAGTCAATTCAACATCTTCAGCGAATATAGAAGATCATAATGACTCTTTGATTGATTCAGTACTTTCCTTAACTGATTTAGTGAATGTTCAATCGATCAATCCATCTATTTTTGTTGACTTAAAATATGGTACGACTGATAATTTTATGAAAATGAAGTTGTATGAACGCTTAAAAACTGCCTATTTACAAAAGGATGTTGCTGAACGTTTATCAAAATGTCAGTCTTATTTAAGTTCAATTGATTCGTCCTTGCATTTGCTTATTTACGATGCAGTTCGTCCTGTTAGTATACAAGCTAAAATGTGGAGAGCACTAGATTCAATCCCAAGTAAAGAACGTGGAAAATACGTTTCGAATCCTGCAAATAAAAGCCTGCACAATTTTGGTGCTGCAGTTGATCTAACAATTTGTGATTCAAAAGGAAACGCCTTGGACATGGGAGCTCAATTTGATGAATTCAATGAAATTGCTTATCCAACCATGGAAGCACATTTTCTTTCAAAAGGACTACTTACACAACAACAAATTGACAACCGCAAGCTACTTCGAAAGGTTATGAAGTCACAAGGATTTCGCAATTTACCAACTGAGTGGTGGCATTTCAATGCGTGTTCAAGGAATGATGCATTAACCAACTATAAAATTCTTGACAAAGAACCTTAACTTTAATTCATGGAACCAATCGAACAAACATCACCTCTACTCTATCTGGAGAAATTAAAATTGCATTACATTGAATTGAATGGGGAAACTTTGACCTTTTTGAATGGTGGCGAAGAAAAAGGCAAATTCAATCAGCGTGTAATTGTGAAAATCAATCAACAAGTTGAATGGCAAGGAGGGGTTGTAGCACTTGGAGAAGGAAAAGGATATGTTGCCGTTTCAAAAGCACGTATGAAAGAATTGGACATTCACTTTGGAGATGAAGTAAACGTTGAATTCACAAAAGATTTCTCAGAATTTGGACATGAATTCCCGCTTGAATTAAATGAAGTATTGAAGCAAGATCCTGATGCGCATGAACGCTTTTTCCAATTAACACCTGGCAAACAACGAACCTTGATTTATTACATTCTTCAAATGAAAACTTCCGATAAACGCATAGAACGTTCGCTTCAATTTATGCACAATTTAAAGCGCTGTACACCAGGAAAAGAAACTATGCGCCAATTGTTCGGTAAGGAATAATTTACTTCAACTTATACCGAATTCCAATAAAGACACGAATGCCTTGGTTGGGTCCGTACACATAGGTTGGATCAAAAGTCAAGGCATAAGGATTCTCATTTGTCGATTGAACTGAACCATCTGGAT
The DNA here is from genome assembly GCA_039804825.1 of Bacteroidota bacterium. GTDB lineage: Bacteria > Bacteroidota > Bacteroidia > Flavobacteriales_D > Crocinitomicaceae > M0103. The sequence goes on along the minus strand of JBDLVK010000062.1, from coordinate 15,133 downwards.
TGAACTGAACCAACTTGTCAAACGGATCATGTGCTCTAGCGATTAAAAATGGATTGTTTTTACCCGGAACCCAATTCAACAGGTTTTTAATTCCCGCAAAAAACTCAAGATTTTTTATTCCCGTATAGTTCATTTGCACATTTTGAATCGACCACCAAGGAGATGTGGTACTTCTTGGATCTAAATTCCCTAATGTTGGTAATAACATAGGACTATAAGAATTACCCGTATAATCGAAGTTTACTGGCCATTTTTTAAATGCGTAACTAATTGTCCATGTCCCATTGAATCGTTCGGTTAATAGTTGTCTTTTTCGAGTACCATTTTCAACCTTTGAAACATCCATGAATGTTCCGCCGACTATGAATTTCCATTGCTTGTTTCGGCATTCTAAATTGACATTCACCCCTTTACTTTCTGCGTAACCATCCACATTTTGGTAGATAATTTTTGACGGATCTGTCAAATAATCTGGAATAATTTTATTTCCGAAAAAGGTATAAAATGGACTAATATCTAATTTCAATTGCACCTCTTTTTGGCAATAAAATGTTCCATAATAATTTAGGTTGATGTTATACGATTTTTCAGGCTTGAGTTCTTCCTCAATTACCGTTTTCCGAGCGCCAGTTAAAGCAGCATGATCCTCCGTAAATATGGAAACAACTCGATAACCCGTTCCAGTATTGAGACGCACAAATTGATTTTGATTGAGGGTTAATTTATAGCCAATACGTGGGGTTAAAATGGTTTTATGAACAGAAGAGTAATCACAACGCAAGCCTAACAGCACTTGGTGTTTTTCATTTAATGTCCAATCATCTTGAAAGAAAATTCCTGGCAGAAAAACCTTACTCGGTTGATCAATCAACTTTAATGAATCACCATTGCTGGTTGCCGTAGTGTTGTCATTGTAATGTGTTTGACGAGCCGAAATTCCGAGAACTGTTGAGTGATGATTAACATCTTTGAACCAAGTCAATTGTCCAAATCCAACCATTTGTTCGGCAAAAAAAGGAGTTGTGCCGTAAAAACTGTTTTGTTGATGCGATGTAAATGAAGCTGAAATGCTGATTTTCTCTTTGATAGGCAGCACATATTTACCAAGTAATTCGAGACGATTTGTATAAATACTCTCACCATAAATGCTATCTCCTCCTCGAAAGATTGGATTCCAATTCATTTGTCCACCCCAACGATCTTCATACACATAACGCGCCGCGATTGAAGCATCTTTTTTTGATTTCTGGATTAAATTGATTTTATGAAAAAGTGAAATTCGTTTTTGCAATGTTACATCTGTAAAACCGTCATGGTTGTTATCTACCGGATTTGAATAATCAAAATAATTAATACCCGTTAAACTTTGAATTCGCTTAGCATAGTTGAATTTGAATCCAATGTCCGTATTCGTTTCTAACCACGAATTTGTTTGCACATCCACACTAAGCAAGTTTGCTTTTGCAGGTGATTTTGTAATGATATTTATTACTCCACCAATGGCTTCACTACCGTATAAAGCTGATGATGGACCACGAACTATTTCCATTCGCTCAACCAAAGAATTTGGAATTCCTGACAATCCATAAACCGTTGCCAAGCTACTAACAATGGGCATTCCATCAATTAAAATCATCGTGTAAGGCCCTTCGAGACCATTGATGTGAATATCTCCTGTGTTGCAAATATTACAATTCAATTGTGGTCGAACGCCATTTATAGTTTGAAGTGCTTCGAAAATTGAGGCCGTTGGATTTCGCTTGAAAAAACTCTCATTGTAAATTTCAACAGGAACAGTACTTTTTAATTTGCTTATTTCTCGCAATTGTCCACTTACGACGACCTCTTCCATCAAACGTTCATTTTTTTCAAGATTAATCTCTAAGGGTTGATGATAGTTTTTTGTGTTGAAATTTAAGATCAACGGTTTTGAGTCGAATGATTGAACTTTCAAAGTATAACTACCTTCGTTTAGCAGTAATTCAAATTTCCCGAGACTGTCTGCCATCACTAATTTATTCAATTCCTTGATTGCAATGGTTGCCATTGGAACGGGCTGATGATCCAAAAACACCCGACCTTCAAATCGTTGCTGAGCGGATAAATTAACAGTGTAAAATAAAAAAAGTAAAATGAGCTTGAATGGTTTCATTTGGCAAATATAGATGAATCATTTATATTTTGTTAGACTTCTCTAACTTTATTTATTAGAATTTTATCTTACCTTTAGCATGAAAAGCCATTTAACGATCATGAGTTTATCATTTACAGAGGAGAATTACCTAAAAACACTGTTGCATTTAACGGTGCTAACCCGAACAAAAACAGAAGTCGGCACCAATGAAATCGCCAGTTACATGGAATTAAAACCGGCAACTGTGAATGACATGCTCAAGAAATTGAAAGAAAAACAGCTTGTCAATTATGAACGTTATGGGAAAATTTCATTGACCGAAACAGGAAAATTGGCTGGAATGGAAGTTATCCGAAAACATCGTTTATGGGAAACCTTTTTATTCAAAAAACTTTCTTTTTCGTGGGATGAAGTGCATGAAGTTGCTGAACAATTGGAGCATATTCAATCGACAAAATTGATTGATCGCTTGGATGCATTTTTAGATTTTCCGAAAGTAGACCCACATGGAGATCCAATTCCAACTGCACAAGGAGAAATTGAAATATTCAATTACAAAACCTTGAATGACTTGGATTTGGGACAAAAAAGTCAGTTGATGGGTGTGAAAGACAATACTTCCTCTTTTTTGCAATATGTCAACAAATTAGGATTGCGCATTGGTGAACAAATCGAACTTGTGTCTCGTGAAGAATACGATGATTTATTGCACATTCGTGTGAATCAGCAAGAATATACAGTTTCGAAGAAATTTGCTGAGCATATTTTTGTCGTTTAAGTATCCAAGAATAAGGAGCAATTTCCCTTCCAGTTACGCAGCAAATAATTATCTTCGCGAAAACTTTATTCTATGCGCGTATATCTTGACAATGCTGCCACAACACCAATTGCACCAGAAGTAGTTGAAGCAATGTTACCGATTTTAAAAGACGGTTTTGGGAATCCTTCATCGACTCACTTTTATGGACGTCAAACAAAAGCATTGATTGAGACTTCACGCAGAACAATTTCTAAACTGTTGAATTGCCAAGCGTCTGAAATCATTTTCACGTCTGGTGGAACTGAAGCGGATAACATGGCTTTGTATTCAAGTGTTCATCAATTGGGTGTTAAACACATTATCACCTCTTCCATAGAACATCATGCAGTAGGACATACAGCAGAAGCTATTCAAGCGGAAGGATTAGCGCGTGTGAGTTACGTAAAATTAGACGATAAAGGAACTGTTGATTTAGCAGATCTTGAACGCTTATTGAACACTGAGGATAAAACATTGGTTTCATTAATGCATGCCAACAATGAAATTGCGACGTTGTTGCCTTTGAAAGAAGTAAGTAACTTGTGCAGAAAATACAATGCTTATTTTCATTCAGATACTGTTCAAACAATGGGACATTACGCGTTCGATTTGAAAGAATTGGATATTGATTTTATTACTTGCGCGGCACATAAATTTCATGGACCAAAAGGAATTGGCTTTTTGTATGTGAACAAAAATGTGAAAGCAGAAGCGTTGATTCACGGAGGCGCACAAGAGCGCGGTTTACGTGGAGGGACAGAAAATGTCTATGGAATTGTAGGATTAGCAAAAGCAATGGAATTAGCATATGACGATGTTGAAGGACATCAGCAACATGTTCAAGGTTTAAAATCTTACATGATAGACCAATTGAAATCTATCTTTTCTGATATAACTTTCCATGGCCAAACGGAACCTTCAAAAGCACTTTACACAGTATTGAATGTCTGTTTCCCTCGAACTGAAAAAGCTGGAATGCTTTTGTTTACATTGGATTTGAAAGGCGTTGCAGTTAGCGGTGGCTCAGCATGTTCTTCAGGAGCGGCGAAAGGCTCGCATGTATTAGAAGGAATCAATGCAGACATGACACGACCAAATGTACGTTTCTCTTTTTCACGTTTCACGACAAAAGAAGAAATTGATTTTGCCTTGGAACAAGTTAAAGCGGTTTTTTCAACAACCTTGGCATAAGTTTATAAAGCCGTTTTGATGCAAGCTGATAGAAAACTGAATGTTCTTACTCTTTGTTCGTGGTATCCAAATCGAACAAATCCAACCCTTGGAAACTTTGTCCAAAAACATGCAGAAGCTGCTGGCATTTATAACAATGTAACGGTAATAAGTCAATTTTCAGATCCAAATATTTCAAGCGTTGAAGTCACGAAAAGTATACAAAACGGAATAACTGAAATCATAGCTTACTACCCTAAAAGTTTGTCATCCATCGGATTCATTCGAAAAGTAAGTAGTTTTTTGAATCACCGCAAGGCATTTCGTAAATCCTATCAACTGGCTTTGGAAACGATGGGTCAACCAGATATCGTTCATCTGAACATCATTTATCCAATGGGAACTTGGGCATTGTGGTTAAAAATGCGACACAAGATTCCTTTTGTCATTACGGAAAATTCAAGTGGATTGCATGTTGGAAGTGATCACGCTTACCCACCAGCAGCCATGAAATTGTGTGAAAAAGCTTTGAATAAAGCTTCAGTGTTAATGCCTGTGAGTTTGAATTTGAAGTCACACATGCAAAAACTAGCTCCCCAAGCAACATTTGAAATTATTTCCAATGTTGTGGATGAAGAAAAATTCGAGGTGAGCACTAAATCAAAAGGAAGTGTTGTAAAATTAATACACATTTCAACTGGTGTTGACTCGATTAAGAATTTAACGGGAATGATTCACACCTTGAATCGTTTGAAGTCAAAGCGTTCTGATTTTCATTTAGACATTGTAAGTGACGGTGATACTGAATATGCAAAACAATTAGTGAATGAACTAGGTTGCCAATCTGTTGTTACTTTTCATTCCACAAAAACAACAATCGAAGTTGCACAAATGCTGAGTGAGAGTGATGCACTTCTAATGTTTAGTAATTACGAGAATTTCCCTTGTGTCATTGCTGAATCTTTTATGACTGGTTTACCCGTTATTTCGAGTAATGTAAATGGAATTCCTGAACATGTAAATACCTCGAATGGACTATTGGTTCAACCAAGAAACGAGGAAGAACTAGAGCGAGCGATTGAACAATTTTTGGATGGATCGATAACATTTGATCGAAGTTCAATTCGTTCTTATGCGGAGGAGCACTTTGGATATCGCGCTGTTGGAAAATCTTTCGATACTATTTACCGCAAGGTTTTAAAGCAATCTTAATTCCCAATGTTAGATTCAAGCTTCAAAATCAACTTACATCGTGCACTTATTGTGGAAGTTGAAAAACGCAACAACAATCTTTTAGCCTCTCTCAACGATGCTCTGGATTCAACAGCCAATGAAACAAAATCTACAGCTGGAGATAAACATGAAACGGGTCGAGCAATGGCACAATTGGAACAAGAAAAAATTGGAAGTCAGCTTACCGAAATTGGCAAATTAAAAGAAATACTATTCCGTATTAACCCAGAAAAATCTTCCATTAAAATTGAATTGGGAAGTTTGGTCGAAACATCAACTGGTATTTTTTTTATTTCAATTGGAATTGGTGTTTTTACCTTTGAAGGGAAGAGTGTGTTTTGCATTACACCGATGGCACCTGTTTGTCAATTGCTTTTAGGAAAACAAGCTGGAGAATCAATCGAATGGCAAGGAAAGAAAATTGCAATTACTTCCGTTTCTTGAAACTGCAAAAGATGAAATTCTGAATTGTATCAAATGGCGTTTGATGATTTTCAAATTCGCATTGTATTTTTTCAAACTCTTTGAATTGGTTGATCATACTTGACTCTGAGTACTGTTGAATTTCTAATCCACTGCATTTTAGGGGCCCATCTTCAGAAAATGTCCCAATTACCATATAATCGCTAACAGAATCATTCACCATCTTCACATAACGTGCTTGCTCTTCATTTGATGTCAAGAAATGAAATGCTGCACGATCATGCCAAATAGCATATTTTTTTGAAGGAATAAAATCATTGATATCCGATTCTATCCAGGTTACTTCTTTAGCTCGTTCACCTAATCGAAGTTTAGCACGTTCAATGGCTTTTCCTGAAATATCCAATACCGAAATGTCAGAATATCCCTGATGAAGTAGAAAATCGACTAATTTGCTGTCTCCACCTCCGATATCAATAATTGAAGCATCTTTATCCAAGCCGAATCCTTGAATAAACTGCAAAGAAATTTCTGGTTTTTCTTGCGTCCAACTTACCTGTTCAGGTGTTTTTGTTTCGTAAACAGTTTCCCAATGTTGCTTTTTCGATTCCATGCTTCAATTTTAATACAAAAAGACAACATTTCTATTAAACAGAATGTGATAAAAGTTGCACTAACGCACTAAATGAATAAACCCTTGGCCTTCAAACTCTTCATTTTGAATGCCTTTCGCCTTATAAACATAGAAATAAACACCAGGTTCTGCTTCTTTACCATTGCTTTTACCGTTCCAACTAGCATTAATGTCTGTTGTAGTGAACATTACATTTCCCCAACGGTTTAAAATTGTCAATTCAATTTCAACAATGTTCACCAATTGAAACTGATAAACATCATTTAAACCATCATTGTTCGGTGTGAAAACGTTTGCCGTTTCCAAATCTACAGGTAAAATAACTGGAGGCTCAAGAACATTTATAGTCACATAAGCAGTATCTGAACAGCCACCATTTCCAGCAACAAGCATTACTGTGTATACACCTGTTGTATCATAAACTTGTGTTTGGCCATTGGTCGTATTTTCATTTGCATTGTTACCATTCCCAAAATCCCAATAAAATTGATTGGCATTTTGACTAGTGTTTTGGAAATTAACTGTTAAAGGATAATAGCCTGAAATTGGTGTAGCTATGACCCCTGCCGAAGGAGGGTTACTCGGAACAACCTCCACTGAATCATATTGAAAGCAACCATCTGATTCTACTTCTAAATAATACCAACCTACAGATAAATCTGTCCAAACAGAAGCATTAATTTGGTTAGCGCTATTTGGACCCGGACCAGACCAGGTATAAGTAGCCGGATCATTGAACGTTCCTCCAGGAATGGCAGAAACATAGCCACTGTTGGCGCCACAATCTGTTGGTCCAGCCATTACTTGATCAATTGTCCAGTTTATTGGAGTAATTGTAACTTGAGCGCCATCTATTCCAACACAACCATTTGCTGTAGTTGCTACAACTTGATATAATCCTGTAATATCTGGGACAATTGTAGGAACCGTTTGACCTGAACCCCATGACCAAGTTGCAATTGGAACATTTGAAGTGGCTGTTATTGAAGCAGTTTCATTCGCGCAGAAAACAAGATCAGGACCAGCATTAATTACCACATTTTCAACTTGAACATTTATTGTATCTGTAGATGTACAAACCGGTGCAAAGAAAATATCATCAATAGCAAAATCATTTCCTGACGTCAATGTACTTTGATTAACAATAGATAGTACAGCAGAAGTTGCCGCACCCGAATTCCAGAAACCAGTATTTTGCAACCATGTACATGCTGTTGTAGAAGTAGGAACAATTGAAGAAATTGGCACATTGTTAATGTACAATTGTAAACTTGACACTTCAACTGCGTTCAAAGCATTTGCTTCCCAAAAAGAAAAAACATAATTAATACCAGGAGTAACTGTTACGGTTTGTGACCAAACAATTGTGTTTGCGACACCAGATCCATTCGCAATCAACATATTACCAGTTCCTGTTGTGTGATCACTACAAACTGAAAAATTGTTATGAACTAAATTTGGAGAAGTAGAAATCGCATATTGACCTTCATTTGACAACAGTCCATATGTTCCACCAGACCCTGGTGCATACGCAGTTGTAAAATTGTTTGATGCTGCCGTTGTTCCACCACCAAAATCGCCATGTAAAATAACATTTGATCCAACGACACTTCCCACCACAGAATAAGTTCCTGCCGCACTGACAGTGATATTATTTAACGTTGAACCATTGGACCAATTGTAAAAATCAAATCCAATTGGAGCTGATAAATAGAGACTTTGTCCATTACAAAGAACTGTATCGTTACCTAAGTCAACAACTGGCTCATTTCCACTACACTGTGCAAATGTGTAATTTCCAACTAAAAGGGCAATTGCTAAAAAAACTGTTTTCATTCAATAATTATTTGTAGTCAATACTATGACTATCTTTTACAACAAAAAGTTGTCTGAGTGGTTCAATTAAATTAGGTCATCGAAGGAATTAATTCCTAATTCTCTTTCAACAGTGAATCCTTCTGCATAACGCGCACCGATTGGTCGTCCATATTGCATCATTCGTCCTTTTATGAAATCGAAAAATTCTTCACCAGAAATTGGAGTTACTGGCTCTTTCGAATTTGGATCGTAGAATTGTGTTTTGTATGCTTTAATTGCTTCTATCTTGCGATCTACGAATGCTGTTACGTCCACACAGAAATCAGCTTTCAAATAATGATCTTGAATGTAATGGTAAACTGCTTTTGGACGATGTGCAGCTTGTGATTCTCCTTCCCAGCTTGTTTCAATTTTTCTTAAACCTGCTAAAAAGCATGCGTCAGAAACTAGTTTTGCTGCACGTGCATGGTCCGGATGACGATCTTCAATGGCATTTGCGAGAACAATTCTTGGTTGAAAACGACGAATTTGTTCGATAATCAAACGTTTGTTCTCTTCAGAATCTGTAAAAAACCCATCTTCCATTTTCAAGTTTACACGTGCTGAAAGCCCCATAATCTGAGAGGCTAATTCAGCCTCTTCATAACGTGTTTCAACAGTTCCACGTGAGCCTAATTCTCCTTGAGTCAAATCAACAATTCCAACGGTTTTGCCTTCTGCTATGTGCTTCATCAATGTTCCAGCTGATGATAACTCAATATCATCTGGATGTGCTGCAAACGCTAAAATATCTAGTTTCATCTTTTTTCTTTTTAGGCGTTTAAAACTCCTGTTCCAATTCAGCTTTCATTCGTTTGTTGTACTTGTAATTTACAAAGATTGCAATCGCTGAAAATGCTGCGAATCCTAAAATTATGTATACTAACCAAACCGGAAATTTCAAAATGCTATCTCCTTGCGCGTATGAATGTAATCCTCCCAATACGAAATTCACTCCAAAGAATGTAAACAAAATTGATGAGAAGCCCCATAAACTGACCATGTTGAAAGTAAATTTACTTTTCAATCCAGGAATGTATCTCAAGTGTAAAATTATCGCATACACTAAAACAGAAACCAAGGCCCATGTTTCTTTCGCATCCCAGCCCCAATATCTACCCCACGATTCGTTGGCCCAAACACCACCAAGGAAGGTTCCAATGGTTAACATGAACAAACCAATTGTCATCGTTAACTCAGAAACATAGGTGATTTCGTTAATGTTCAAGGTTACAATTTCATTTCTTTTTGTACCTCTCGTGATATACAAGTTCAAATTGATAAGTCCCAGAATTGCACTCAAACCTAAGAAACCATAACTTCCAGTAATAATTGCTACGTGAATCATTAACCAATATGATTTTAAAACTGGTTGTAATGGTGTAATTTCAGGATCTAATAAATTCATTTCTGAGACGAAAATCAGGAAAAAGGCCAAAATTGCAGCAACTGCTATGACAACAGGATTCTTCTTTGCGAAAACAAAACCAGCAATCATTGCAACCCAAGCAATAAAGACAACCGCCTCGTAACCATTACTCCACGGAGCATGACCTGAAATGTACCATCTGAATCCTAAACCTGTTCCGTGATACACAAATATCACAACTAATAATCCGACAAAAATACGCCCTATGCGTTTAAAGAATTTTTCAGTTCCTACCGTTGGTTTGGTAAAAATACGTGCGAAGAAAATGATCAATAAGACAAAACCAAACAATAAATAGCTGTACATTGAATTTTTGAAAATTCCCATTTTGTTGTAACTGATTTCCACCTTGACTTTTGTTTCTGAAGGACAAATATCACCAGCTTCTTTTCGTTGGAACTTTTTCAACTCAACCAGTAAATCATCCACAACACCAAACTTGTTCAATTTTGCGGCTTCATCAAGACCGGCAATATAACGCAATGCCAACATGGAAGAATTAGAATCCAATTGCATGACTTCCTGAGACATTGGAACATACCATGTTTTCGTTTTATCCTTTGCAACAGGGAGGATTTTCATGTATTGCCAGCTAAAAACGGCTTGAACAACCTCAAATTTCTCTACAACCTTGATCAATTTTTTATCAAATTCATCGCGCTGTTTGTCTAAACGTTGGTGAGCTTCGTTGTATTTTTTCATCAATTTGAATTCACCATTTGCATCAGCTAACTCTTTAAAGGATGCATATTCTCCGACTTTTAATTCACCTCGAACAACTGCTGGAATCTGAATAATCTTTTGATCCATCCAGTAGCTTGGATACATGTGCATACTCATAATTGTTTGCACTGCATTGTATTCTTGGTATTTATTTGAACGATAAATTTTTCTCAACAACTGATCACACAAAGTATGTATCGGTATGATTCTTCCTTGAAAATCTTGCACCAACAATCCAGCTAATTCATCCGAATGCTCTTTTGAAATAACTCTATAAATTACTTTTACAGGGGCTGCAGCTTTATTTTGATGGTCTGCATGATGATGCTCTTGAGCTGAACCAACTGTTCCAAATCCTAGGGTAAATGCAAGTACCAATAGCCCAATTAATTTTTTGCGTTTCTCGCGTGATTTTTTCAATAAACCGTTCAATTCTTTGAAGCGACCTACTCGCGCAAACAAGGACATAATCATTCCAATGGACATTAATAAATAACCGATGTACGTAATATTGGTTCCCCACCAATCATGGTTTACACTTAAGCGCGTACCTTTTTCGTCTTGGTCATAGCTTGATTGAAAGAAACGATAACCCCCATAATCCATTACATTGTTCATGAAAATATGTTGATCGTGCGTATGATTGTTTTTCTCATCGATTACTGTTACATCACTTGCAAATGAACTCGCTGCTGAAGATCCTGGATAGCGTTCCAATTGAAAGTCGCGACAAGCAACATAAAATGGTAGTTCAATTTTCATTGGACCGTATTCCATTTCATACGTCAATCCACCAAAACTAAAAACTTCATGTGTTGGAATTGAACCTAAACCACCTTCCAATTGCACAATTTTCGATTGATTTCCATCTGTAATTTTCAAGGTCAAATAGTCTGAACCAACATTTTTATTACCCGATGGCAACAACATTTTTTTCGCATGTTGCACCACACTTTTGAATACGATTTGCTGATTTCCGATTTGGTACAAGGTTGTTGTTTGAAAAGGAACTAATGTATCTGCTGGAATTTCAACAAACAAGGAATCTGAAACTTGTTGTCCAGACTGACGTGCTTTTTGCATTTCTGCCATCGGTAAATAGCGCATTGGAACGGCTGATTTTACCATGATTTTATTTCCTTTACGGAATAAATGAACTCCTGGCATTGCATCTTTTTTCTCGAATGAAATAGCCAAATCACCCGCCATTAAAAATCCACCTTGCGCTACATAATTTGATTGCATTCCATCCGTAACAATTTCGAGCGCAACCGTTTTGAACTTTTTATCAATCACTAAGGAATCAACCATTTTTTTGTCAAAGCGAACATACTCAATATTAATCGGCGTTTTGTGATTTGGGAACTCAACAGGAATTTCAAAGTAGTTATCTGTCTGTGTTGACATGTAATGCTTTTCACTGAACGTATATTGCAATTTTCCATCATTGATTTTCATCCAGACATACGGCTCAGAAGAATAGATGAAATTGCTTTTCTCCCCTTCACGGATTAACATTAAGCCTTCAAAACTGAAATAACGTGTTATTCCGGCTCCCATTAAAATAACTATAAATGAGAGGTGAAACATGAACATCGCAATTTTTTCACGTTGATACATTTTGTATCTGAAAATATTGGCGATTAAGTTCACTCCTAAATAGAACAACAATAATTCAAACCATCCAGCATTGTAAACGATAATTTTGGCTGTTTGCGTATCATACATCGATTCTAGAAATGTTGCCCAACCAATTGCAACAAGAAATGCTAGCAAGCCCAAAGTCATTGCTCCAACCGAAAAAAATGCGCGCAGGAATTTATCCATAATTTGTCCGTCTAATTTTACGTGCAAAAATACGCATTGCCTTGTTGATTCGGAAAAGAAAAAGAATAAAACTATTTATTGAAAACCCAAAATTTCATAAAAGCAAGTAATGATTATAGTCAATATTGAGCAATAGAAAGCAAAACCAAGGTACAAGATTCCTCCGTTTCGATTTTTTTTGATGCTAAAAGCGCTGCGAAATGTGGGTTTTCAGTACCGGGATTAAAAATCACACGTTTTGGATGAAGCGCAATAATTTTGTCATATAGCTCAACTTGTCGTTGCGGATTCACGTACATGGTAACTGTATCAATATCAGAAATGAAATCCCATTTTTTCTGAATTGCAACATCGGCAACAAGACCTTCTTTCAAACCGAAGGCAACTACTGGATGACCCGCATTTTTCAGGGCATTTATTGCTTTAAACGAATAACGGTCAGGATTCAAACTAGCCCCAACAACCAAGGTCTTTTTCATTGAAGATTAAAGCGTTTTCAAGAAAGCTTCAACATTGGCTTGAATGCGTCCTTCGATATTAGAAGTATCTGCTTTTTCAAAGTCATTTCCTGTAATTCGTTCGTACAATTCAATGTAGCGATCTGTTACTGTTTGAACAAATTCATCGGGCATTACAGGCATTGTTTGTCCATCCAAGCCTTGAAAATTATTTTCAATCAACCATTGACGAACGAACTCTTTCGACAATTGCTTTTGCGGCTCATTTTTATCTTGACGTTCTTGGTATCCTTCAGCGTAAAAATAACGAGAAGAATCTGGGGTATGAATTTCATCAATCAAGACAACTTCTCCGTTGCGGATTCCAAATTCATATTTTGTATCTACCAAAATTAATCCTCGCTCAGCAGCCATTTCAGTTCCACGTTGAAACAAGGCACGTGTATAATTTTCCATTTGCACATAAATCGCTTCTGGAACTATATTCTGAGCAATGATTTCTTCGCGTGAAATATCTTCATCGTGTCCTTCCTCCGCCTTGGATGCTGGAGTAATAATTGGCTCAGGAAATTTATCGTTCTCTTTCATTCCTTCTGGAAGTGCAACGCCGCACAATTCACGTTTTCCTAATTTATATTCACGTGCTGAATGCCCCGCTAAATAACCACGAATGACCATTTCAACGCGCACTGGCTCACACGCATAACCAACTGCAACTGCAGGGTCTGGTGTACCAATCAACCAATTCGGAACGATATCTTTTGTTGCATTTAAGAACATTGTCGCAACTTGATTTAAAACTTGTCCTTTGTGAGGAATTCCTTTCGGCAAAATGTGATCAAAAGCAGAAATACGATCCGATGCTACCATTACAAGAATCTCATTCTCTAAGGTATAAACATCACGTACTTTTCCTTTATAAACTGCTTTTTGGCCTGGGAAATTAAAATCCGTTTTAATAATTGCGTTGCTCATGTTATGCTTGTTTTAATCTATTTATTCGAATAAATCCACTAGAATTATTCTTGATTTTTTGCTTTTTGTTCTTTTTCGTATTTCGCCTGTTTTTCAGCGGCTTCAACGACATCAAATGCCTCAATTATGCGCTTCACAAGGCTGTGACGTATCACATCATTTTGTCCCAAACGCACAATGTCGATACCTTCCACTTCCTTTAAAACATCTAAAGCATATGCTAAACCAGAACGTTGTTTGTGTGGCAAATCAACCTGTGACATATCACCTGTTATCACAAATTTTGCTGTCATCCCCATTCTAGTCAAAAACATTTTCATTTGCATTGAAGTTGTATTTTGCGCTTCATCCAGAATAACAAATGCTTTATCCAATGTTCTTCCTCTCATGAATGCCAAAGGTGCAATTTCAATGATTCCGAATTCCAACATATCAGCCAATTTTTCTGGTGGAATCATATCGCGCAAGGCATCGTACAAAGGCATTAAATACGGATCTAATTTCTCCTTTAAATCACCTGGTAAGAAACCAAGATTCTCGCCTGCTTCAACAGCCGGTCGTGTTAAAACAATACGTTTTACTTCTTTTGCCTTCAAGGCACGAACTGCCATTGCAACAGCCGTATACGTTTTTCCAGTTCCTGCAGGTCCAACCGCAAACACCATGTCGTGTGCTTTAATCGACTGAACAAGTTTCTTTTGATTTAAAGTTCTTGCTTTGATTTTTGTACCACCATTGCCATGAACAATCGTTTCCGATCCATCGTCAAGAGAAATCATTTTGGAACCATCTTCCATCATCAAATTATCGATGTTATTTTCAGTCACCGCATTGAATTTGTGGTAGTGCTGAACAATCAATTCAAATTTGCGTTCAAACTCATCCATTACTTCTTCGTCACCAGCAATTGTTAGCACATTTCCACGTGCTACCACTTTCAATTTCGGGAAGAAACTTTTGATGTGTTTTAAATTTGCATTATTCACACCAAACAGTTCGACTGGATTAATCCCTTTGATTTCGATTATTTTCTCTTGCAATCTAACTAATTTGTGGTTTGTTTCATTAAAAATCGGTCAATTTACCTTATTTTTGCTTCAAAATTAGAAAATTATTCGGGACGAAATACGCCAGAATCGAAGCTTATGCAAATTATTACATTAACAACAGATATGGGAGTTCGCGATCATTATGTCGCAGCGATCAAAGGTGCTATATACCGCCATTGTCCTTCCGCTCATATTGTTGATGTTTCTCACACCGTAAAGCCGTTTGATATTGCTGAGGCTGCTTTCTATGTTTCATCGTGTTTTGAAGAATTTCCTGAAGGAACTGTCCACGTAATTGGCGTAGACAGTGAGCCGATGGTTAACTTTTCTGGATCTGAAGGTTCATTTCCATCGATTATGAAGTTAAAAGGTCATTATTTCATTTCGAATGACAACGGTTTTTTTGGTGCATTTTTAAAAGA
>JBDLVK010000061.1:0-20282 GCA_039804825.1 Bacteroidota bacterium | reverse complement strand
CGGTGTTCTACATTGACAAAGTCTTCAAGACTTTCTCTCACAACTTCTTTCCTAATTTCTAGGATTCTTGACGCGATACCTGACGCCAAAGAATTTTGGGTGTTGTGTTTACCCTTAAGTGCTAAATCGTGAATTGACATAGTGAGTTGTTCGTTTATGTTTATTGTTATTTGTTGTTCGTCTGCAAAGCCACCAACTTCTTGTTCTTTCACAAGAGAGAAAGGGGCAGTTTTGGCAGTAATCGTACGTTTTGCGACTTCTGCCTGAATAATTGGATCATCAAAATTGTAGATGAACCAATCGTTGTTTGTTTGGTTTTGTAGAATACGGAATTTCGAATCCACGTAATTCTGCATTTCATAATTGTAGCGATCCAAATGATCAGGAGTGATGTTTGTTAGAATGGCGATATCCGCTCTAAAATCAAACATGTCATCCAACTGGAAAGAACTCAACTCGAGCACGAACCAATCGAAGTTTTCTTCTGCAATTTGTTTCGCAAAGCTTTTACCAACATTGCCCGCTAAACCAACGTTAATTCCGGCTTTTTTAAGGATGTGATAGGTCAACATTGTTGTCGTTGTCTTCCCATTACTTCCAGTTATTGCGATCGTTTTCGCATTTGAGTAATAGCCTCCGAATTCAATTTCAGAAATGATTTTCACTCCTTTTTCGCGTATTTTTTTAATCAGTGGCGCTTTGTCTGGAATCCCAGGTGATTTAATTACTAAATCAGCATTTAGAATTCGTTCTTCCGAATGTTTTCCTTCTTCCCATTCAAAGCCGTTTTCGGATAATTCAGTTTTAAATTCCTCTTTAATTGCTCCGAAATCTGAAACAAACACATTCCACCCCATTTTTTTTGCTAAAATGGCAGCACCAACACCGCTTTCTCCGGCGCCAAGAATGGCAATATGTTTATTCAATCCTTCCACGTTTATCTCAATTTCAATGTTACAATTGTGATTACTGCAAGCAAAACACCTACAATCCAGAAGCGCGATACGATTTTCGCTTCATGTAAGCCCTTTTTCTGATAATGGTGGTGCAATGGAGCCATGAGGAAGATACGCCTTCCTTCACCGAAGCGTTTTTTCGTGAGTTTGAAATATCCTACCTGAAGTACAACGGATAAATTCTCTACCAAGAACACACCCGCTAATACAGGTATCAATAACTCTTTGCGAATTGAAATCGCGAAAACAGCTATAATTCCACCCAACGCCAACGAACCTGTGTCGCCCATGAAAACTTGTGCTGGATAGGAATTGTACCACATGAATCCGATACACGCTCCAACAAAGGCGGCTATGAAAATCACCAGTTCCTCGGCGAGCGGTATGTACATCACATCGAGGTAATCGGCAAATTTTGCATTGGAACTGACATAGGCTAAAACGGCAAGCGCGAGCCCAATAATTGCAGATGTTCCAGAAGCTAAACCATCTAAACCATCTGTCATGTTTGCACCGTTTGAAACAGCGATTACGATGAAAATGACAATTGGAATAAATAATAACCAACCGAATGATTTGTTTGAATCTCCAATTAACCAGTTGTAATTGAACTCATTTCCTTTGATGAAAGGAATTGTCGTTGTCATATCATCTGTTTTGATCCATTTATAATGCTCATCCTTCGCATTTGTATGCTCATGTGTCACAAACTCTTCATCCGCTTGAAGTTGATAATCAGCTGAAACGCGTTTGTGAACTGTTACATCGTTTGAGAAGTATAAAATGCAACCAACGATTAATCCAACACCAATTTGTCCTACAACTTTAAATCTACCAGCTAAACCTTCTTTGTTTTTTCTGAAGACTTTAATGTAATCATCTAAGAAACCAATCAAGCCCAACCAAATCGTTGCAATGATCATTGTGATTACATAGATGTTATGCAATTTGGCAAACAACAAAGTCGGAATTAAAATCGCCGCCAAAATGATGATTCCACCCATTGTTGGTGTTCCAGATTTTTCAATTTGTCCAGCCAAACCAAGATCACGAACTGTTTCACCAATTTGTTGTCTTCTCAATAAGTTGATTAATTTCTTTCCAAAGAAAATAGACACAATCAAAGAAGTAATCAATGCCATTGCGGCACGGAACGAAATAAACTGAAACAACCCAGCACCAGGGAAGTTAAAAGAATCAAGATAGTCGAATAAATAGTAAAGCATTATTTCTCTAATTTTTTGAATAAATCAATCGTTATCTGCATGTCATCAAAGTCGTGTTTTACTCCTTTGATTTCTTGGTATTTTTCGTGCCCTTTTCCTGCAATCAAGATGATATCACCTTTTTCTGCCATGGAAACGGCTGTTTTTATTGCTTGTTCACGGTCCAAAATGGACAATGTTTTTTTGAAATGTTGTCCTTCAACACCTGCCATCATTTCATCTAAAATCACTGCTGGATCTTCTGAACGAGGGTTATCAGAAGTAAGAATAACTTTATCGCTCATTTCACAGGCAATTGCTGCCATTTTTGGACGTTTTGCTTTGTCGCGATCACCACCACAACCTACAACAGTATACACTGTTTCGTTTTTTGTTCGGATATTTGCAATGGTTTTCAAAACATTTTCTAAGGCATCTGGTGTGTGCGCATAATCAACAATAGCTGTAATTCCAGAAGTTGTTTGGAAGTATTCAAATCGTCCTTCAACAGATTCCAAGTTGCTCAACACAGTCATCACTTCCGTTGTATCTTCTCCAAGCAATTGACTTACAGCAAACACCGCTAATAAGTTATACGCATTGAAGTCGCCAATTAAACGTGTCCACAATTCAACTCCGTTCATGTTCAACACCAAACCAGAAAACTGATTTTCGATTACTTTCACTTTGAAATCAGCAGGCGATTTTAACGCGTATGTATGTTTTTCAGCCTTCGTGTTTTGCAACATGACCAAGCCATTTTTGTCATCCACATTTGTCAAAGCAAACGCATCGGCACTCAAATGATCAAAGAATGCTTTTTTCACATTGATGTATTCAGCAAACGTTTTGTGGTAATCCAAATGATCGTGCGTGATATTTGTAAAAACACCACCCGCGAAATCCAAACCTGTTACTCGATGTTGATGAACAGCATGTGAACTCACTTCCATGAAACAATGCGAACAACCGTCTTCCACCATTTGCGCTAATAAAGCATTCAATGAAACTGGATCTGGCGTTGTATGTGTTGAAGCAATTGCTTGGTCCCCAATTTTATTTACAACAGTCGAAAGCAAACCACAATGAAAACCAAGCTTCGTATACAAATTGAATAACAATGTTGTTGTCGTTGTTTTACCATTTGTACCAGTGACACCAACCAATTTCAAATTTTTCGAAGGATGATTGTAGAAATTCGTTGCTGCCAATGCCAAACTTTTTGACGTGTTTTCAGTGACAATCAATGTTACTTCAACTGGAACTTCCACAGCATGATCAGTAAAAAGAACTTTACATCCGGCTTCAATTACAGCTGGAATAAAATCATGTCCGTCAACAGCAGAACCTTTGATTGCAAAAAACGCTGTTCCTTCTTTAGCTTTTCTTGAATCGAAAACCAACTCAAAAATTTGCACATCAGAAGACCCAGACTGACTTACAATCTCAATTCCTTCAACTATGTCTTTTAAATTTTTCACTTATTAATCCATTTTCAATTCAACCACTCCACCTTTAAACACTGGTCGTCCAGCTGGAATAGATTGTTCAACAACTTTACCGTAGCCAACTACATGTGCCGACATTCCTTTTGATTCAATTAAGTAAACAGCATCCCGTGCACTCAATCCAATGACATTTGGCACAGCATTTTTACTAATGTGTTTTGATTTCAACTCAACACGACTTCCATCCTTTTTCGTTGAAAACCATTCGCCATTTTCTTTGATGTAATAATGCACACCCAACAACTTATAAATGCGCAGCAAATCGTAGCGACTACCGTTCATTGAAACAGGAGCGATTCGTTTCTTTTTAGCTCCCTCATTAATAGCGTGGTGGTATTTTAATTTCGTTGCATACACTTTATTCGCCACTGCTGCGAACACTGTTCCTGATACTATAGCACCATAGATATCTTTTGAAGGCGCGGAAATCACAACGATACATGAATACATTGGTTCATTTGCAGGAAAATAACCCACGAACGAAGCTTGGTATTTTTCCTCCCCTTTTTTACCGTAACTCTGGTCTTCATTCAAAATTCGAGCTGTTCCCGTTTTTCCAGCAATTGAAAATTGTGAAGAAGTTAATTTTGATCCTGTACCACCTTTTAGCATTACACCTTCCAAACATGATTGAAGAATGTTTAGGGTGTTATCTGAACAAATTTTATCCTTGATTACAACAGGTGAAAATACTTTTATAACCTCAGCGCCACGACGTATTTCTTTCACAAATTGAGGACGAACGAATTTTCCACGATTCGCAACAGCGTTGTAGAATGCCAACGTTTGCAAAGGTGTTTGTTGAACCTCATAACCAATTGCCATCCACGGCAAAGAAATTCCTGACCAGTTTGGACTTCCAGGGCGATAAACAGTTGGATTAGGCTCTCCCTCTAATTCGATTCCTAGAGGTTCTGTTAATCCAAATTGCTCCAAACGATCTATGAACGCTTGGGGTTCATCACGGTATGCGCGGTAAATTACACGTGCAATAACATTGGAAGATTTTTCAAAAGCACGTTTAATGGTAATTCTTCCGTATCCACCTTCATGTGCATCTTTCAATGTACGATTATGAAATGTGTATTCTCCAAATGCATTTACAGTATCGTTGATGTTGATTTTCTCATCTTCTAAAGCAGCCATTAAAGAAGCTAATTTGAACGTTGAACCAGGAACCTCTTTTCGTCCGATTGCGTAGTTATAGCTTTCATAGTAATTACCATCCTCAGCAACAGTTAAATTCGCAATCGCCTTCACGAAACCGGTTTTAACATCCATCACAATTACACAGCCATTTTTCGCACCTTGTAAACGCAATTGTCGCTCCAATTCAGAAGAAGCAACCTCTTGTATTTCTTTATCGATTGACGTTACAACATCCGCACCTTCAACGCTTTCCTTAACAATTTGTCCCGTTTTTTTCCAGCCTGTAGAAATTTTTTGTTCAATTTCCTCTCCTGGTTCACCACTTAAATATTGGTTGTATGCCCCTTCAATACCAACCGCTAAAACTTTACCATTGTTATTTTGATAATATCCAAGCGTTCGTTTCATCATCTCGTTATGTGGACGCTTTCTAATAATTGTTTCATCTGTATCAATGAAACCACCTTTCAATCGACCCAATTTAAAAATCGGTAAGGTTCCAAGCGCCTTACGTTGTTCATTGGTCACTTTTTTTCGAATCAGTAAATAACGACTTTTACGTTGGCGTCCTGTTCGAATCATATTTTCGTAATCTATTGAAGATTTGTCAGGATACATTTTTGCAAGGCCTCTTGCTAAGTCAGTTACTTCGGCATCAAATGTTTTTTGATCTACCACAGTTGGATCCATGTGGATATCATAGAAAGAAACAGAAGTAACTAATGGTGTATAATTGATATCTAAGATTTCCCCTCTTCTTGGGATTCGTTTAACAGTTCGAATGGGCATTTTCTCTTCAGTTGATGCCGAAAAAACATTCGAACGACCTTCCATCTGAATTGAAACTGTTTTAAACAAAACAATCAACATAATCACAACAAACCCGAAATAAATCAGATAAGCCCTCCAGAATATGTCTTTCTTTTCGTTCATTTTCTACTTCTCTTTTTTCAAACGAATCACTTTCGTTTTGTTTTCTGTTTCTTTTAAACCTTTTGGCCCCAATTTTTCAACTAAGCGATACCTTCTTGTCGTTTCTTCCAATTTCGCCTTCGATTCGATATAATCAGCTGTCATTTCATCTAATTCTTTTTGGGTTGTGTCGACATCCTTTGACAGTTGTTTTCCATAATACCCTTTGCCAACTATTAATAAAAGAAGGAAAATGATGAAAAAGATAAAGTTGAGGTTGTTCAACACAAATTCACGTGTTAAAAAATCTCCATTCAGTATTTGAGTAAAGGCGTTTGGTTTCGCATTTTTAGGTTTCGACTTCGTTTTCTTTTCCTTTTGCGCTACTTTCTTTGCCGCTTCCTCAGCTACTTCTTTATCTATGTATTCATTATCAGCCATTCTTTTCTGCTATTCTAAGTTTGGCACTTCTTGCTCGTGTATTCAGTTCTATTTCATTTTCGGTTGGAATGATTGGGTGTCTATTCACTTCTGTGAACGGCTTCAATACATTTCCAAAAAAATCTTTTGTTATTTCACCGTGAATAGACCCACGTTTCATGTAGTTTTTTACCAAGCGATCTTCAAGTGAATGGTATGACATCACAACCAATCGAGCATTTGGAGCCATAACATCGGCCGTTTGTTCAAGGAATTTTTCAAGTACTTCCAATTCTTGGTTCACTTCAATACGGATTGCCTGAAATACTTGTGCGAAAAACTTATGTTCTTTGAATTTCGGAGCACATTTCCCCAATACATCCATTAAATCGTTTGTTGTATTGATTTTTCGAGAAGCACGTTCTTTTACAATTTCACCCGCAATTTTTCGTGCATTTGAAAGTTCGCCGTAACTTCTAAAGATTTTCACCAATTCGAATTCGTCGTATTCATTTACAACACTTTTGGCACTCAATTCACCATGTTTGTTCATTCGCATGTCCAAAGGCGCATTTGCACGAATTGAAAAACCACGCGTTTCCTCATCGAATTGGTGGGATGAAACACCAAGATCAGCTAAAATTCCATCAACTTGTTTAATTCCTAAAAGTCGAAGGTGATTCGAGATAAACGCAAAATTTGCCGCAACGAAGTAGAAATTATCCGCTTCCCATGCATTTTCTTTCGCATCCGGGTCTTGATCAAAAACAATCAATTTCCCTTTGCTACTCAATTTTTTATAAATCTCTTTGGAATGTCCGCCACCACCAAAAGTGACATCCACATAAACACCATCTGGATTAATAGCTAATCCATCGATGCATTCATGCAGCATAACTGGTATGTGATACGTAGTATTATTCTCCATTGTCTAAATCACCCATTACTTCATCCGCCAAATCAGCGAAATCTGCCATGTTTCCTTCGATCATATCGAAGTATTTAGACTTATCCCAGATTTCAATTCGATCGTTGTAAGCTATTAGCATTACATCTTGATTCAAACCTACGCGCTCCATATGAGCAGTTGGAATCAAAATACGACCAGCATTATCCAAAGCAACCAATTTTGCTCCTTGATGGAACAAACGATAAAACATACGGTTCTTTGGTTTGAATAAATTCATTTTCGACAGTTTTTCACTGATTTTCTCCCATTCTGAAAGTGGGTACAGCGTCAAACAATCTTCAAATCCTTTATTCAGCATGAAATCACGTTGAGTTGCAGGAGAAAGCTGCTTCCGTAATCCGGAAGGAAATAAAAAACGCCCTTTTGCGTCCAATTTTACTTCAAATTCTCCTACTAAGCCTGCCATGACATAAATAATGGGTAAAATTAGTGGATTTCTACCACTTTTTACCACCAGTTTTCTAATTGTTAATAAATTCTAACGATAGAACTTCTTTTTTGTTTCGTTTTATGGAAATATTTCAAATCAAATATACTGTATTTCTTGTGATTTTAATGAAAAGTGGTAAAATGTGGTAGGCTTTAATCAATTTTTCACGCCTTGTGGTTATCAACATTTTACTGACAGGTTATTAACATTTTCTATAGATTATATTGGATTCTTTTCGAATGCTTATTTTTGTCGCATGTCGAAAGAATTAAAAGCATGGCTGATGCTAGCCGTTTTAGCATGTGTATGGGGAAGTTCATTCATCCTTATGAAAAAAGGGATGTTTGCCTCGGATGGTTCAGCTATCTTTTCAGACTCGCAAGTCGGTGCGCTTCGCATGCTAATTGCCGGCTGCGCATTACTACCTTTTGCCCTTCGTGCGGTTCGAAAAATCAAAACATTTAAGCAATTTTTACTTCTAGGAGCTGTTGGTTTGTCTGGTAATTTTTTTCCTGCTTTTTTATTCACTTATGCCGAAACAGGATTATCTTCAGGTTTCGCAGGAATGTTAAATAGTTTTACTCCAATATTTACCATACTCATAGGCTTTTTCATTTACAAAATTCGTTTATCAATTATTCAACTTATTGGAGTTTTAGTTGGCTCAATTGGTATCGTTTTATTAATGATTGCAGGAAAAAGTTTATCGTTAACTGGTACTTGGTATCATATTTTAGCAATCGTTTTAGCGACTTTATTCTACGCAATCAGTTTAACGACAATTAAATACAAACTGCAAGAATTTAAATCCTTTGAAATCACTTCGTTGGCATTCTTGATTATTCTGTTACCATCTATTCTCGCCAACATTCAATTCGAAACATTAGAAACACTTCAAGAAAATCCTCATGGATGGGAAGGACTTGGATTTATTTCCATTCTCGCAATTGTAGGAACAGCATTGGCAGTTATTTTATTTAACCAATTAATCAGTACATCATCAGCATTATTCGCAAGCAGTGTCACTTATTTTATCCCAATTATTGCAGTGCTTTTTGGAATCAGTTACGGAGAAAAAATTGGCTGGAATCAAGTTGGATCAATGGTAATTGTGCTGACAGGAGTATTTATTGCGAACTATGCTGATCAGCTCAAATTATTCAAAAAAAGTTGAAATAACATTGTTTTCAGGTTTTAATAATTATTTTTGATACACAAATTTGAATATACAACATTATGAATTACCTAAATTACGCTAAGCTAGCAATCTTTTTAATCCTTCTTTCTTTCCAATCTTTTGCTCAAGATTTAGAGTTAGACTGGTCGGCTAGACTTGAGTATAGCAACCAAAAAGATGGTTTCTTTTCTCACTTCATTGAAACCAATGATCAATATGTATATGGCTTGAACACGAATCTTGCGTTGCGTCCGTCAAAAGCAGATGACAAAATAAAAATCATTGCGTATGACAAAATAACGATGAAGCAAAGGGCATCGGTTGCATTGCGCGGTTACAAAGAAAATGAAGCAAAGAAAGACATTTACAAACCTTTAGATTATTTAAAAACACTTGTTTTTCAAGATAAAGTGTATGTTTTCTGGATTAAATCAACAAATCAAAAAAAATCTGGAAAAGAAGAATTGTATGTAGAAACGTTCTCTTCAGAATTAAAACGCATCGATAAATTGAAAAAGATTTATACGCACAACCTATCGGATGAAATTAATACCTCACGATTTGCAAAATCATCAGTTGTTGTCTTAGGTAACAAAGAAGCTGGTTCAGAAATTATAATTGGCTCAGAATTACCTCAAAAAGGAGACAATGTGGAGTTTAAGTTTTTGATTTTAAATTCGGAATTGGAGACATCTGAAGAATCAACAATTGAACTACCAATTACATTAAAAAGTACATCTTACGGACTTACATCTTCTTATGAATATGGAAAAGACGGTAACATTTATGTAAGCAGTACGATTGGATTAACACGTGAAGAACGAAAAAAAGCTAAAAAAGCGGAAGATTTATCTTACTGTGTTTTATCGATCATTAATCCAGAAACAACAGATGTTAAAACATTTGAATTGAAAGATGACAATAAAAAAATAAATGATTTCAGTTATGTAATTACTGAGAAAGAAATCAAAATTTATGGCTTTTTTGGTGACTTAGAAAAAGATTCAAAAGGACAAAGCATCCATGGTATTTTCTACACAGCAATAAATAGTTCAACATTGGAAGATGACGGTTTGAATTACACCTATTTTGACAAAAAGACAATAGATAAATTGTTTGCAGCCGATAAAGAAGATAAAAAGAAAACACAAGCATTAAGTAAGAAAAAAAGAGCAGCAGCTGCAAAAAACGATGATGAATCACTTGATACGCGTTATAAAATTGAAAGCATGCACGTGATTGACGATAAAAACATTGTTTTGATGTGTTCTAAAATGCGAAATTACTCAGTTACGACATGTACAACTTCTCCTCAAGGTGGAACAACTTGTACAACAAACTACTATTGTGAAAAAAGAAATGTAACAGCAATTCGCGTGTCAGATGAAGGAGAGATTATATGGGCATCAAACATTGACCGCTCTAAAACGTACAGCGGATGGGATATTTATGATTTAAAAACAGCTTTCAAGGATAACACTTTCTATTGTATTTATGGTTCAAGTTATCAAATTGATGCAACCGTTAAAAAGGGTAAAACACGCAAAAGATACGCTGAACTACGTGATAATTTTGAATATGCAACATTTGATTACGAAACAGGTAAATTCAAGAAAAATACATTCAATGTGAACAAGAAAAACACAGAGAAAAAAGACATGAAATATGTTGACCCTCTAAGAATGCAAGTTTTTGACAATACTTTTTATGTAAATTACATGGTAACACGTCAAAAAATTGGATGGTGTGTTGCTAATGTAATTTGTTTCCCAACACTTTACTACACCATGCTTAGCGGTGACACAAAGAAAGCAACCGGAAACTTAGGGGTGATTAAAATCCTTGACTAGAAAATTTGTAATTTATTGGATATTTCAATAAACACTCGTTAATAGAAAGCTCGCATTTTTTTGCGAGCTTTTTTTGTCTAAATACTTGCTTTTGATTGATCAATTTCTCCGTCAAATTAATATTACCTATATAAAACTTCATGATCAAATTTGAACCCCAAGCTAGCGAGTTAATGTATAAATGATTCGATATTAAGTAATAAATCGCTAGCCCACTCGCGGAATTTAAAGAAGTCGACAACAGGCCTTTAGCCCAATTACCATTAACAATCATTCCAGAACCAGGTAAAATGTATGAAAGCGCTTTTTTGAACTGAATTTGACGTACTTCATATGCTTGTGCGTTTGAATAACATTCGTATGCTTCAAAGATTGAATCACGTTGAATTAAATCAGCAACAATAATTTTCGTTTTTTCAGTATCATAATTGGAATAAATGAAGAACCTTAGGCTTTCACACGTTAAACTTGAGTCATTCGAAACATGCTGGTATTCCTTGATTGTATGCAAGGCGTAATACAAATCATTTTCCAAATAAGCTAATACTGATGCATTCCATAAAAATCGTGACTTCTCTACTGAATCAGATATAAATTGATCGTCAATTCTTTTGCAATTTTTTAAAATTAGATCATTGTCCGATTTATTCTTCATCATTAAGTCCATTTTCTGAACCATCAGTGAATTCTTTACTGTGTCCGAAGTAGAATAAAAAATATCCTTCTCTAAAGCTAATAACTGAATAGTTAATGAATCCTGACTATAACAGTAATTAATAAATTGAAGCTGGATACATAGAAGCGTAATAATCCGAAACATGGAAAAAGAATTGGTTTTTAAGATCGTGTTTTTTTGTTTTTGTATCCCTGTAACTCCCAACAATGTTCGCTACATAAAAAGCAGAGAAGAAGCCAATATTAACGAACGACAAAGGATGAATCAATCCGACAAAATATATACTTTCTACAATCTGCAATCCAAAAATTGTCTGCGATCCAAATTTAGCGATAGAGGCTCTTAAGTTTCCAATGTATAATTCACCTAGACCAGGCAATACCGCTGAAAGTAATAATGCAACCACAGGCTTTTTTTTGTAGACTTTTGCTAACCTTATAAAATCGTCTCGCAACAAAGTTGGAACTTTTGTTGTGTCGGATAAGCTGGGATTAAGTGCAAGATGATAACAAAATTGTGCACCCGCCGAATCTTTTTGACAGATTTCATTCCTTCTTATAAACCATTCTTCGCGATAATTTTCTTCTTTCTTCAAAAAGTAATTATCCAAATAGCGCAAAAAAAGTGTATCCATCGAAAGTAACTCGAAAGCGGAATCACACTGTTTAAAAAACATTGAATCATTTTCATATTCAATAAAATACTTGGCTTTAAAATAGGCCATTGAGTCAACTGGTAAAGCACTTGATTCGAGATAAGCTAAATGTTCATCAGCAAATTGATTTTTGCTCAAATGTTTTACAAAATCTAGGTCGAATTGACCAAAGCTGTTATAGGAACATAGAAAAAAGAAAGCTATGATTAAGGCAGTATTATTTAACAACTTCATTTTTAACCTTACCATTTTCGGAAATTTGAAACTCGCAATAATCTTTATAAATTGTGGGTGAACAGCAACTCAATTGATGCAAACCAACCAGCGTACCTTTAAACAATCCATATTCATTGATGCATCTCTTCGTGTATTCTGAGCAAGATATTTCAAAATTACAATTCGCAGATATTTGTTCAGAAAGTACATTTTGGTAAACAAACAAGAGACCACCAGCAAGATAAGTGAATGGATTGTATTTCGAGGTTGATTTACTCAATTTTAAGAAAGATCTACTTTTAGGTTTTTCTGAACCACAATTTTCAATTAGCTCATTCGCCATTGTAGCAGACAAATCCATTTGAGCATTCAATTGTAATATCGATAAAATAAAGTAAAAAAAGATAATAAACTTAGTCAAAGGACGAGAGATTTAAAGAAAACTATGTTGAGTAAAATTTGTCATTAAAGGTATGATTTTAGAATGAGACTTGACATACAATTTGCGAAAAGTCCTTTTTTTGTATATCTAAGAAGCGTGAGATTCAAAAATTTGTTCTAACATTCTTGTGTTGTAAACTTTTTTATCTATCTTTGTCGTCCGAATTTTAGGAAAAATAATTTAAAACAAGCTATATGTACGCAATTGTAGAGATAGCAGGGCAGCAATTTAAAGTGCAAAAAGACCAAAAAATCTTTGTACACAGATTGGCAGCAGAAAAAGGAGCAAAAATCGAATTCGATCGCGTTCTTTTGGTTGACAATGGTGGAAAGATCAATGTTGGCGCCCCAGCTATAGCAGGTGCTTCGGTAACTGCAGAAGTTTTGGATCACGTTAAAGGTGATAAAGTAATCGTTTTCAGAAAGAAAAGAAGAAAAGGTTACAAAAAGAAAAATGGACATCGTCAAAGTTTTACTTCGATTACCATTAAAGACATTAAAGCTTAATAAGAACTTTCCAATCTAATTGGAGTTAAAATTTAGAAACAATGGCACATAAAAAAGGAGTCGGTAGTTCGAAAAACGGTCGTGAGTCTCATAGTAAGAGATTAGGTGTTAAGATTTTTGGTGGTCAAGCAGCAATTGCTGGAAACATCATCATTCGTCAAAGAGGAACACAGCACCACCCAGGAGCAAACGTTGGAATTGGAAAAGACCACACGTTATATGCTTTAGTTGACGGTCAAGTAGAATTCCGTAAGAAAAAAGATAATCGTTCGTTTGTATCGGTAGTTCCATTTGAGGTTGCTGAAGCATAAGAATTGATATACAATTTTAAAGGCGAGTCTCATATTTGTGAGGCTCGCCTTTTTTTGTGCCTCAACATTTGTAATGAGTACATTTTAGGTTATAAAAAAGGAACAGAAATAAATGGCATTAGGGAACGCCTTAAGTTCTATTTAATTATTAAATTCGCATACATAAAAAACAGTAAAGATGCTTGAAATTACCCGCATTCGAACAGAAAAAGAAGCCATTATCGAAGGGCTTAAGAAAAGAAATTTAGATGTTACGGAAACGCTAGACCAAATCTTAGCAGCTGATGCCAATTGGAGATCTGCAAAAACTTCGTTAGAATCCATTTCTGCTGAGTTGAATGTATTGGCAAAAGAGATTGGTGATTTATTCAAGCAAGGGAAGCAGGATGAAGCAAATGCAGCTAAAGCTAAAACAGCAGATTTAAAAAGTAATGAAGCAGATTTAAAAGCAAAAGTTGATGAGTATGAAAAAGAAATTACTCAATTGCTTTATACAATTCCAAATGTTCCAAATGAATTAGTTCCAGCTGGAAAAAATGAATTGGACAACGAGACGGTATTTGAATTTGGAGAAAAAAGAACTTACAATTTCGAACCACTTGCTCATTGGGATTTAGCGAAGAAATATGACTTAATCGATTTTGAATTAGGTGTTAAAGTTACCGGAGCCGGATTCCCATTCTACAGAGGTAAAGGTGCAAAATTACAACGCGCTTTGATTTCTTTCTTCTTGGAAGAAGCTGAAAAAGCGGGTTATGAAGAATTCATTCCACCATTAATGGTGAATGAAGCAAGTGCATACGGAACAGGACAATTACCTGACAAAGAAGGCCAAATGTATCATATGCAAGTAGATGATTTCTACATGATTCCAACTGCAGAAGTTCCATTGACTAACATCTACCGTGATGTAATTTTACCAACTGAGGATTTTTCTATTAAATTAACAGGATACACTCCTTGTTTTAGACGAGAAGCTGGATCTTATGGGAAAGACGTTCGCGGATTAAATCGTTTGCATCAATTTGACAAAGTTGAAATCGTGCGAATTGAACATCCAACAAATACTGCAAAAGCACTTGAAGAAATGTTGGAACATGTCAAAGGATTACTTGAAAAACTAGGACTACAATACCGAATTCTTCGCCTTTGTGGTGGCGACACTGGATTTGCATCAGCATTGACATATGATTTTGAAGTTTATTCAGCGGCTCAAGACAAATGGTTAGAAGTTAGCTCTTGTTCTCGCTTTGATACCTTCCAAGCAAATCGTTTAAAATTGCGATTTAAAAATGCTGATAAGAAAAATCAACTTTGTCACACTTTGAATGGTTCAGCGCTTGCTCTTCCAAGAATAGTTGCAGCGCTATTGGAAAATCATCAAACATCCGAAGGAATAGTTATTCCAGAAGCTTTAAGAAAATTCACTGGATTCGACATTATTAATTAAACGAAACAGTTGAACTGAATGGATTTAATACATTCAGTTTTAGTATTACATGTAACGAAAATTCTTCAAATGAAAAGTTTAATTGGTCTGATT
This sequence comes from Bacteroidota bacterium, assembly GCA_039804825.1. Classification (GTDB taxonomy): domain Bacteria; phylum Bacteroidota; class Bacteroidia; order Flavobacteriales_D; family Crocinitomicaceae; genus M0103. The sequence continues at coordinate 5,356 of JBDLVK010000061.1, read as the reverse complement.
TTACTGTTTTTCTTGTTTTCGTGTAAGGACAACAAGAAAGCGGAGTTTGTTTCATCAGTTGAGAAACTCGAACAAAAAATTGACAGTATTGAAACACAATTAATTAAAAATCAAATCGATACACTTGTTGGACTTCGAACAGCTGCAAATACGCTTGAAATTCGAATTCGTCAATTTTACAACGCTGATTCAATCAATTATGATTTGGATAAAAAAATGAACGCATTTAAAGTAATTCGTCGCTCTTTTGATCCAGAAACTGATGGCGGTGGGGAAGTAGAATCAGAAGAAATGGAAAAAGCAATGATTGGTAGAAGCTATACAGTCATTAAAACAGGAATTACTTCAGAACGAGAAGCTTTAAAGCGATTGAAAGACGACATTCAAAACAATAATGGTGATCGTGAAAAATACCAAGAGTACATTGACTTTGAGACGAACAAGGTTTATCAGTTGGAACGCCTATTAACTGAATATGTAACTCAAAAGAAAAAAGTGATGAAGCGATTTTACGAGTTATACAATGATTTAAATGCTTTTTCGTTAAAATTGATGGAACAGAAACAACGTAAATAAATATTATGAAGATTTTTGCTGTCATTCTTTTTTCCTTATTAAGCTATACGATTTTAGCTCAAGGAGATACAGACATGCAATTAGCTCAGCACTACTATTCTTCGGGGGATTTTGACAAAGCCAAAATCTATTACGTTAAACTATTCGACAAAGATCCTTCCAAATTTAATTTTTTACGCTATTATGATTGTTTAATTCAAACGAATGACAAAAAGGAAGCTGAAAAAATCCTAAAAAAACAATGTGGTTCGAATCGTAATGATCTAGAATACCAGGTAATGCTTGGTCAGTTTTACGAAGAAAATGAGGAACCCGAAAAAGCACAAAAATTGTATTCATCATTAATCGATGATTTACAAGCTGATCCAAATTCAATTATTTCGTTATTTAATGCATTCAAAGCAAAAGGTAGAAATGATTTAGCATTGACAACTATTGAAAAAGGTAGAAAGTTACTGAAAGGAACTTACCCACTTCATTTTCAATTCGCAGAGTTATACGGAGCAACAGGGCAAAAAGAAAAAATGATTACTGAATACTTGGATTTATTAGATTTTCATTCCAGTTACGCAAGTTCAATTCAGAGTTTATTAAGTCGTCAAATCGATTTCAGCGCTGAGGAATCAAAAGATTATGAACTTTTAAAAAACGCATTGCTAGAACGAATTCAAAAAAATCCAGACGCGTCAGTGTATTCAGAAATGTTAGTTTGGTTATTTATTCAAAAACGAAATTTTTCTGGGGCATTAACTCAGATGCAGGCACTTGATAAACGATTAAACGAACAAGGACGTCGTGTGTTAGATCTTGGAAGGATTTGTGTCGAAAACAAAGAGTATGAAACAGCACGTAAATGCTTCAAATATGTCACGAATTTAGGTCCTGAACAATTGTATTATTATCAAGCTGAAACGGCATTGCTAAATACACGTTTTTTAGAGGTAACTACAAATCGTAATTATAGTAAGGAAGAACTTGATATCACACTTTCAGAGTACAAAACAACAATTGACAGAATTGGTAAAAAGCGTTCATCCATTTCTTTAATCATTGAGATGTGTCATATCCAAGCTTTTTACGCCAACCAAGCTCCAGATGCGATAACAACTTTGACACAAGCTTTAACAATTCCAGGACTCACTGACATGCAAAAAAGTGAAATTAAAATGGAATTGGCTGATATACATGTTCTGCATGGTGATATTTGGGAAGCATCTTTATATTATATGCAGGTTGAGACCGATTTCAAATTTGAGCCTATTGGACACGAAGCAAAATTTAAAAACGCTAGAATTTTTTACTATGATGGAGAATTTGATTTTGCCCAATCTCAATTAAGCGTTTTAAAAGAATCGACTTCAAAACTGATTGCTAATGATGCATTAAAATTGTCGATTTTAATTACTGATAATTTTGGATTAGATAGTAATTACCAAGCAATGACATGGTTTGCAAATGGGGATCTATTGGTCGAACAACATAGATATGAAGAGGCATTTATTTTATATGATAGTATAATCAAAATTTACCCATATCACAGTTTGGGAGATGAAATATTGATTCGAAAATCCAAGGCAATGCAAGACCACGGTAAATGGCCTGAAGCCATTGCTTTCCTTGAAGAATTATTAAAATATAATGGTGAAGATATTTTGGCCGATGATGCGCTTTTTCAATTGGGTGATATATATGAAAATCATTTGAATAACAAGGAAAAGGCAGCTGAATACTACAAAACTTTACTATTCAATTTTAAAGGAAGTTTGTATTCTGTTGAAGCTCGAAAACGATTTAGAACATTACGCGGAGATCAATCTGTTGATGAAGATGAAGAGCTTTAATTTGCACCTCATAAATCCGCTTTTTGTTACTTTCCTAACAAATGATTTTGAAAATCCATAGTTTTCTAACTTTTTTCTTTCGGTTTTGGCAACCATTTTAATATATTTGCGTCAAACTAGAAAATTGTGAAACCTTGACTATGAAACACTTCTTATTTCTATGGTGTCTTGCCATGTCCTTATTCTCCTTCGGACAAGAGAAGACGCCAGTATCAAACGCGCAAACTTCAACTCCCAATTTACAGGTTGAAAAAATTTCGAAACACAATAAAATTGACAAACGTGTAAAACCAGCACGTCCTATTGTGTCAAAAGAATCTCCAAAAAAAGAAGAAGAACCAGCTGAAAAGCAATAACTCTCAAACTACTTACAAATGAAAAGACTATTACTAACATCAGTGATGATGGTTGTTATGCTTTGTGCATTTTCACAAGAATCATTTGAAATCACCAAAGTGGGTAACACCTATTCGCTTGAACAAATAAAAGAAGCGTTCATACATGCCGACCTTTGCGGATCTTATTATATCTCTAAACGCAATATTTTAGAAATGAATGATGGTTCAGTTGTTGAATTGAAATCAAAAGAAGAATTAGAATCCAGTGGTGTTAATATTGCCCCAAGTTGTTTTATGGATAACAATGTGCATTATGTCAAAGCCATTTGGTCTATCAATGATTTAGGAATGATCATGAAAGGTTTCGACAATTCTGCCTATCCTACGGAAAAAGAATATTACCACTATAATCACATAAACAAACAGTAACTATGAATTTGAAAATTAAACTCTTTCAATGGACTTTTGCTGTTTTTTCAGCTTTGAGTGCATTCGCACAACCAGCAAATGACAATTGTTCTGGAGCTATAAGTTTAGGCACACTTCCTACACCTGGGGCGTGTACAGCTGGGCTTCAAAATGGTACTGCGACAACATTTACCAATCAAACTACTGTCGCTGCAACTGCTTCCAGCCCATATGTATATCAGACAGCTTGTACAAGTGGTACAATGACTCCTTTTGCACTAGATACTTGGTATTCATTTACTGCTTCTGGAACTATAGGGAATGTTAATATCTCTGGTTTTCCAAATGCAAATATTGCTGTTTGGAGTGGTACTTGTGGAAACTTACTTGGTCGAGGATGTACAGTAGCCAATGCTGCTGGAAATGCAACTTTAGTAGTGACTCAACTTACAATTGGTCAAACCTACTATATTCAAGTGAGCGGCAATACTACGACTGCAACAGACGCCAGTTTTTCTCTTGCAGTTGATAATGACATCGATTGTAACGATTGTCTATTGAATGCAAGTTTGACTGCCACTCCACCACCAGTTAATGGTGGTTATAGCCCTGGCCAAGTTGTTCAATTTTGCTATACAATCACTGGTTGGTCACAACAGAATACAAACTGGCTTCATGGTGTTCAAATAACAATGGGAGCAGGTTGGACAGGAGCAATCACAGGAGCTATTCCGGCTGCAACTCAGCAAGCATTTGGTGGAAACTGGTATTATTACAACTCTAGTCCAGGAACCGTGAATGGCACAGCATGGGGTAAAGGATTTTATTTCGATGCTGATGGGACGGGTGCGAACCCAATGGACAATTTTGGAGACGATTGCAATGGAGCTGCTTGCACTTGGACTTTCTGTTGGAATCAAACAGTATCGTCAACGTGCACACCTGGTGCAAACCTTTCTACAACAGTAAATACTTCTGGTGATGGAGAATCGGGAAGTTGGACAAGTTCTGCTTGCGTTGATGATAATGCAACTGTATTTAGTGCTGTACAAGTTTGTTGCACAGCCCCAACAATGTCGGCAGTTCCAGTAACTTGTATTGGTGGAACAAATGGTTCCGTAACCGCAACTCACGGAACTGGTTCTTCACCTTGGGATTATGTTTGGACAAATTCTTCTGGAACAGTTGTCGGAACAACAATGAACAGCACTGCTGCTAGTAATACCGTAACTAATTTACCTGCAGGAACTTATACAGTAACTGTGACTGATAATGTCAATTGTGTAACAACAAACACTGTTGTTGTTGGACCAGGAATAAATTGTACATGTTTGATTAACAATTTCACTGCGAATATTGGTGCTTGTCAACCAAACAATTCCTTCCCAGTTAGTGGAACAGTTCAATACTCCAATGCACCAGCAACTGGAACATTGGTAGTAGTAGTTACTACAGCTACTGGTACCTATACCCAAACGTTCAATCCTCCATTTGTGAATGGAACAACTTACAATTATAATATTACCAATGCCATTTCTGATGGATCTGCCGCAACAGTTCAAGCATATTTTACTGCAGATTTAGCATGTACACAGCTAATCAACTTCACCGCACCTGCTTCTTGTGGTTGCGCTGCTGAAATTGGAACATTTACTGCAGACATTATAGGTGTTAGCAATAATAATTACATTTTGTGTTATGGTGATGTCATTGATATTCAAACTAACAACGATTGGACAGACCCTGCCATTGCTAACAACCCTCCAGGACCAATATATGATCCTGGTGTTTCTTGGTTAATTTACTCTTGTCCACCATCCGTTGGACTCGTTCCATCTGCAACTCAAGATGTTGCAAATGATCCGTGTTTGTTAGGAATTGTGAGTGACTTTGATTTGAATGATATCAATGACCAAGCTATGCTGAACTCCTTCCCTGCTGGTACATTTACAAATAATACAATATATTATGTTCCAATCACAATGTATTCAATCGCGACTGGAACGTATAGCTATGTAAATACATCCGTTCCTTGTTATGATTTAGGAACACCTTATGCTGTTCAATATTTACCACAAATTCTTTCACCATTTACTCAGACGTGTACAACTGTTACTGCAACAATTTCGGGTGGATTGCCTGCTGTGAATGGCTCACAATTTAGTGTTGTAGCAGGTTCTTTAACACCTGCAA
>JBDLVK010000060.1:0-18737 GCA_039804825.1 Bacteroidota bacterium | reverse complement strand
AAAGAAAACCAAGAATGTAGCTCCTTTTCTATAATTTTTAAAGTGAAGTTCAGTACCACCAATTCTATCCTCTTCCAAAGAGCGCATTCTAAATCCTCTCAAGAATACATAATAAACGGCTAAGTATACAACAGTACGAATCCAGAAGAAAATTGGATTTAAGTAGGCAGATTTTCCCGCAATTATACTATCATAATGATGCGATCCTTCAGTTGTATACTCTGAATCCATCCATAAATAAATATGTGCACCTTTCATGAAAGTAATTGTAAGCAAGGTTATCGCTAACATTGCCATACCATATGGTAGATATCCGGCAACTGCCTCAATTACTCTTTTCACAGAAGCATACCATCCTGTTTCAGTAGCATATTGTAATGCCAAGAAAAACAATGCACCTAAACCAATTGCAAAAAAGAAAAAGCTATTGATTAGTCCATTGGTTAAAAGACGTGTTCCAAAATGATGTTCATTCATACTTGTAAAAACACCAATCGCTGTAAACAAAACACCAATCACTATCAATGATGTAGTGAACAGTTTTGCTTTATTTGATATAGAGAATTCCATCTTATCTAGTTATTCAAATTATTATTATTATTTTGTTGAGTCAGCAACTACAGGTGCAGCAACTGCTGCAGGTAAACCATTTGCATCAAACGAACCATAAGAAGCATTCTGGAATTTTCTTACATAATGTACCAAAGTCCAAATTTCTTTCTTGTTCAACTGAGAAGCATGACCACCCATTGCATTTAAACCGTAATAAATAGAGTAGAATAACTGTCCATCAGATTTCCCAGCTCTTTCAACATAGTTTGGAACTCCAGCATATGCTCCGCTTACTACCATTGGACCTTGACCGTCTCCTTTTTCACCATGACAATGTTGACACATAGCAGTATACAACTCTTTTCCTTTCTTAAACATCGCCTCTGAATTCTCAGCTGTTAATTTAAGCGGGTTCACATCAGCAGCAGCAAGTGCATATTCGTCTTGAGTTGAAAAATCGTATCCAAATAAACCATGCGTTGTTTTAAACGTGATATTAGGTTTTCTGAAATATGGCAACATCAAACTAACCGTAGCTGAATCAGTACCGTAGTATGGAACTGTCCCATTTGGCGGAGTCATTGCAGACAATTTCATTTTAACTGACATGTTTTCTGCACCTCTAATTTCACCATAGTCAACATATGGTTCAATAGCAGGAGAACGATACATGTCTGGCATATATTCTAAACCTGAACTGTCACCACTTGCAGAACACGCTCCCAATATCAAGGTTGAAACCGCGATAACTGCTAAACTTGCTAGTGCCTTAAATTTAATTTTCATCTGTCTCTTCAATTTATTTTGTCAGACGGAGCATCAGCTGAAGCTGAAGCTACATGGCAAACTATTTAATTTCTTTTTGATCTAATTCGATTAAACCTGTTTCTTTCAACATTCCTTCCAATTCTTCGGATGAGAATTTATCGTTTTCAGAAAGTCTAATTTCGATAACGAATTTATCATCTGTCGTTCTTGGGTCAGGATTCTGAGCTGGCATTCCAGGTAACGTTTTATTTCTTAATAAATAAGTAATAGCCATACCATGAGCAGCACACAACACTGTAAACTCAAACGTAATTGGAACGAATGCCAACATATTGTCCAAGTAAGAAAAGTTTGGCTTACCACCAATGTTCATTGGCCAGTCAACTACCATAAAGAATCTCATTCCAATAGTAGCTAATAACAAACCAGTTAGACCATATAAAAAGGCCATAATACCCAAACGTGTATTTTTGATACCAATTATTGGGTCAATACCGTGAATTGGGAACGGAGAAAATACCTCCGAAATTTTAACACCTTTAGCGACTAATTTCTTTGCGCCATCTTTTAGCACATCGTCATCGTCGTACATTGCATATATAACTTTCTCTGCCATGTCCTTATTATTAATGGTTTGAATGACTTTCTTCTGAATGATCGTGGTGATCTGGAGCATTTTTGTAAGATTCTCCTGATGATTTCAAAATTGTTTTAACCTCATTCAACGCCAATACAGGGAAGTAACGAGCAAATAACAAGAAGAACACGAAGAATAATCCAATAGTTCCAACATACACACCTAAATCGATGTGACTTGGGTAGTGCATACTCCAAGCTCCTGGAATATAATCACGGTGAATTGAAGTTACGATAATTACATAACGTTCGAACCACATACCGATGTTTACAACAATCGAGATAATGAATGTAAATAATAAACTTCTTCTCAATTTTCGGAACCACATCAACTGTGGAGAAATTACGTTACATGTCATCATTGACCAATATGCCCACCAGTATGGACCAGTAGCACGGTTAATGAATGCATAAGATTCATATTCAACTCCAGAATACCAAGAGATAAACAACTCAGTGATATATGCAGTACCTACAATCGAACCTGTAACCATGATTACAATGTTCATGTACTCAACGTGTTTCGTATGAATATATGCTTCAAGACCCATTGCTTTACGCATAATCAACATAAGCGTTTGTACCATTGCGAATCCTGAGAATACCGCTCCAGCAACGAAGTAAGGAGGGAAAATTGTTGTATGCCATCCTGGAATTACCGATGTAGCAAAGTCAAATGATACAATCGAGTGAACCGAGAATACAAGAGGAGTAGCTAAACCTGCTAAAACCAAAGAAACTAATTCAAAACGATTCCAATGTTTTGCTCTACCTGACCAACCAAATGATAAAATGGAGTACATTTTTTTAGCAACCGGCTTTTTCGCTCTGTCACGAATCGTTGCGAAATCTGGAATCAAACCAATGTACCAGAATACCAAAGAAACTGATAGGTAAGTCGAAATCGCGAATACGTCCCACAATAGCGGTGAATTAAAGTTCACCCAAAGTGATCCGAATTGATTTGGTAAAGGAAGTGTCCAGTAACCAACCCATAAACGACCCATGTGAATTAACGGGAACAAACCAGCCATGAACACGGCAAAGATTGTCATCGCCTCAGCTGAACGGTTAATCGCCATTCTCCATTTTTGACGGAACAACAACAATACCGCTGAGATCAGTGTACCAGCGTGACCAATACCTACCCACCATACGAAGTTAGTGATATCCCAAGCCCATCCAATGGTTTTGTTTAATCCCCAAACTCCAATACCAGTTCCAAGTAAGTATAGAATACATCCTACACCGTACAAACCAATAATCAAGGCAATCCCGAAAAGGATATACCACATTCTTGGTGCTTTGTCCTCAATCGGGCGACAAACATCTTCTGTGATGTCGTGATAGGTCTTGTGACCTAAAATGAGGGGTTCTCTAATTGCTGCTTCTTTATGCATTACAACCGAATTTATTCAATTAATGATTTTTCTTATCTGCGTGTTTCGCTGCTCCATGGTGCTCTTCAGAAACCTGAACATCAGCTAACACATCATTTTTCTCGTTACGTACCTTCACTTTATACCAAACGTTTGGTTTAACACCAACTTCTTCTAAAGCTTGGTAAGCACGAGTATCTTCTGAACTTGATCTAACCATAGATTTCAAGTCATTCCAGTCACCAACAATAATTGCATTTGTAGGACATGCATCAGCACATGCTGAAACAAAATCTCCATCAACTACTGGTCTACCTTCTTTCTTAGCATCTAACTTACCAGCTTGGATACGTTGAACACAGAAAGAACATTTTTCCATTACACCACGTGTACGTACAGTAACGTCAGGATTCAATACCATTCTTCCTAAATCATCTTGTGCTGGGTTCACTTCAGTGAATTTCTTGTAAGATGGATAGTTGAACCAGTTGAAACGACGAACTTTATAAGGACAGTTGTTCGCACAATATCTTGTACCGATACATCTGTTGTATGCCATTTGGTTTAATCCTTCATTACTGTGTGTTGTTGCAGCAACAGGACAAACAGTTTCACAAGGAGCGTGATTACAGTGGTGACACATCATTGGCATGTGAACCACACGTGGATTGATTGACGCTTTCTCAGCTTTTGTGTAGTTGAACTCGTCTTTTTTCGTACCAGGTACAACCTCCTCATCAGAAGCGAAGTAACGATCGATACGTAACCAATGCATTTCGCGACCTCTTCTAATTTCATCTTTACCTACTACAGGAACGTTGTTCTCAGATTGACAAGCGATAAGACAAGCACCACATCCGATACAAGAAGACAAATCAACTGTCATTCCCCATCTGTGACCAATATTTTCTACTGGATGCGCATCCCACAAGTCAAATTCACTCATTGGTGCTTCAACGTGGTTACCTTCAGCATCCATTTTTTGTAATGTATGCGCTGGGTTGAATGCCTCTTTATCTCCTTTTTTGAAAATATCCAATGTTGTTTCACGAACAATTGAGTAACGACCCATCACCGTGTGATGAATTTGAGTTGCTGCAATTGGATATGTTCCATCAACTTTTGAGATACTTCCTGAAGCGTTTAAAGAAAGTGTTCCATTGTCGTTTTGTACAAATTGGAAAGCGTTAGCACCAATTGGAGCTGGTTTACCATCTTCAGTTGTTGCAGTGCCACCATATTCTTTAGTTTGGAATGCAGCTTTACCGATGTTTTCACCGTTCGCACCACGACCATATCCTAAAGCGATACCTACTGTTCCAGGTGCTTGACCAGGTAATGGGTATACAGGTAATGTCAATTCAGCACTTCCAACTTTAACTTTCGCAAGATTTAATCCATGCTCTTGGTCATAAGTTGTAGCATAACCAGCAGTCTCCATTTCCGATGGGTTCATCGTAATGTAGTTGTCCCAAGTAACTTTCGTCATTGGATCTGGCAACTCTTGTAACCAAGGGTTGTTAGCTTGCATACCAATTCCAATACCCGCTTTTTGATACAATACTACTTCTAAACCTGATGCTTTAGGCAAGTTTGTATAAGCTGAATCTTTAAATGTTAAAGGAGCTAAAGGTGCCATTGGAGTCATTTCAACACAACTGTTGTGAACTGCCATGCTCCAATATGTATGGAAATCTGCGTATTTCGTTTGAGAAGGGAATCCGTATGTTTCCCAAGTTTTACGAATATAATCGTATGCAACTTTAGAATCTTTACCAGCACGAGTTGCTTTACCTCCCCAAACCAAAATTGATTCTAAAGCTGAAGCTGTGTTGAATAAAGGACGAATTGTAGGCTGAGCAACAGCATATTCGCTTGCTTTTGCATTGTAATCATTCCATCCCTCAAGTGCATGGTGATCTGGTGCAACATATTTACAATTCGAAGCAGTCTCATCTGCATGTGATGCAAACGAAACAGTAGTTTTGATTTTAGCCAATGCCTCGCCGAATTTTTTACCATTTGCCAATGTATAAACAGGATTTACTCCTAAGAACACAACAGCATCTGGACCTTTACCAGCAATTACATCAGCAACAAACTTGTTCATTTTAGCATCTTCCGATTTGAACAAGTTAATAGGGTTATTTAAATTCAATGTTGAAGAATATGCTCCTAAAACATTGTTTAATTTGTTTACTAATAATTGAACTCCTTTGTTATTTGAATCAGAAACAACAATTGAGTCAGCTTTTGAAGCTTTCAATGATTTAATTGCTTCGTCAGCGATTGCTTTAACTTCTTTTGACAAGTTCGAAGCAACTCCTGTCGAAACACCGAATCCTTTTAAAAGGTATGATAATACAGCCGCTTGTTCAGAAGGCTTAATCATTCCACGGTAATCTGCGTTTGATCCAGTTACCGACATCATTGACTCAAATTGGAAATGTTTAGACATCCATTCGCCTGAAGGATTTCTACGTGTACCGTATTGAGTTGCAAATTGAGTTGGCAATAACCAAGAATTCAAGAAGTCTGCTCCTACACTCACAATCGTTTTAGCTTTTGAGAAATCGTAGTCTGGAATTAACTCAACTCCAAATGAATCTTTATTTGCTAAACGCATTCCAGCGTAAGAAACTGCATCGTATTGAATGTGTTCAAATTTTGCTGGATTTTCAACTGCTCCAAGTGAAGCTGCTAATTCTCCAATAGCCATTCCCAAAGAAGGACTAATTACAGTATTTGAAACTAAAACAACTTTTTTCGCTGCTTTCAAACCACCTTTAACACCTTCATCCAATTTAGACCAAGTTTTAGCTTGACCATCAATTGTTGGATCTTGTAAACGCGCTGCATCATACAATCCTAAAACAGATGCGATGATTTGAGCATTTGTACCTCCAGCCGTAAAACCGAAATCTTTGTTTCCTTTGATATAAATAGGTCGACCTTCACGTGTTTTTACCAAAATACTTGCATAAGACACACCATCATAGTATGTAGATGCGTACCAAGTTGGCATCCCTGGAATTACATTCTCAGGTTTGTTCACGTAAGGAATTGCTTTTGTAACTGGTGCCTCACACGCTGCAACAGTGGCTGCCGCAACACTGAAACCTAAAAACTTCAAGAAATCACGACGTGCTGTTGATGTTTCTTTTAAGTTTTCGTCACCCAAGAATTCATCTACCGACATTTGCGTCGGAAACTCTTGATCCTTTGAATTTAGGAACTCTGGAGTCTCTCTTAATTCTTCAAGACCTTTCCAATATTTTCTTGTCATTCCCATATGCTTATTATGACTTCTTCGATTCGTTAATTAATAGTGACATTTTGCACATTCCCAACCACCTAGCTCTGCAACTGATACTTTACCATCTTCTAGGTATTTCTCATACAGTTTCTTGTCGTTGTTCAACAAACGTTTGTGAATTTCATTGTAATATCCATCGTTTTTAGTATCAATACCACCAGTTGAAATTTCTTTCTCAGCGTGACATTCAATACACCATCCCATTGTCATTGTTGGTTTTGTCAATTGGATATTTCCTTCGATTTTATTCAACTCTTCAACTGGCCAAACTTTTTGAGTTTCCACTTGTTTCGTCATATCACCATGACATTGTTTACAATCAACTCCACCAACTACTACGTGTTGAGAGTGATTAAAGTAAACGTGGTCAGGTAAAACGTGAACTTTGTTCCAAACAATTGGTTTTGTTTTACCAGTGTAAGAACCTGCTCCTTCTGGATTCCATCCTGCAGCTTCATAAATTTTAGCAATTTGTTCTTGCTGAGCTGGTGTACGACCATTGATTTGTTTGTGACAGTTCATACAAACGTTCACTGAAGGAATTCCTGCAGTTTTAGATTTTGTAACCGAACTGTGACAATATTTACAATCAATTCCATTCGTTCCAGTATGGATAGCGTGAGGGAAGGCAATTGGCTGAGATGGTTGATAATTTTCAACAACTCCAATGCTGTACAATCCTAAGAACAAGGTTACGACAACACTAATTACAACTACTAACGATGCTAACCCAACATATAAACGGTATTTCCATGCCCATGCTTTCAACTCTTCAGCATAAGTCATTCCTTCGTTTAATGGTTCACCAGCTTCTTCAGCAGCAGCAAATTTCAATTGACGACGAACTCCTCCAACTGCTAAGATGATAGTAACGAAGATAACACCTAGAATTAACCAAATCCACCCGTTAGATGTTTCTTCAGTTGTTCCTGCAGCATCTCCTGACATGGCAGCATCTCCAGTTGCACCTGCGTCTCCTGCACCGGCAGCAGCAGGGTCTGGCTGAGAGTCAACCCAATCCATAATTGCATCAATGTCCTCTTTTTTCAAATCTGGGAACGCACTCATCGCAGCAGGCGACCAAGTCGAAACAGTTTGAGCATAAGGATCGTTTGCCGCAGCAGTTTGCCAATTATTTACCCATTGATAGATTGAACCTTCCTTGGCACCACCATCCGTCCATTTCTGACGAACCTGGAAAAGTTTGGGTCCAGTACTATTCTTGTGGGGTTGGTGACAGCTAGCACATTTCGATTTGAAAAGAGCATCACCTTGAGCGTACGTTGTGAATGATCCAGACGCTAACACAATCGTTAGAGCGCTGAAACACCAATTTCTAAAGTTTCTAAACATCTGACTTCTAGATATTTTCATGTAAATTACTGTAAGCCTATCGTCAAAAAAACGGTATTTGACGGAAGCAAATTTAGAAGAATCGCAGTATTCTATGACAGTTTTATGACAATTTTAATGGATAAAACACTAATTTAAATTCATTCTAAATAAGGAATATTCACTAAATGCTGATTTGTATTGATTTAACAAATTTTAAGAAGAAACTTAACGTGTCATTTTTTCAACAGCATGTTGGAAAGCGGGAAGATTTTTTACATTTGTATAAAATCAAAAAAAATGAAGTTCTTCCTTGTACTTATAACTGTTTGTTTCGCTTCAGTTTTCTCCCAAGCACAAACAGGTAATGTTGAAATAATTAAAGATACTCGTATTGATGCTCTCGTGAAGAAGCAAGGAATGATTGTTCCACCAGCAACAGCGCCACAAATAACAGGTTACCGCGTACAGTTATTTTTCGATTCTGATAGAAAACTTGTTGACGAAGCTAGAAGCAAGTTTATAGCTGCCTATCCTAAAATTGATTCATATGTGGTTTTCATTGCGCCTAATTACATTTTGAAAGTTGGAGATTTCAGAACAGAATTAGAAGCTGAAAGAGTTAAAGACAATTTGTTCAAGGATTTTCCAACCAGTTTTATCGTAAAAGAATTGGTTAATCTACCTCGGATAGATCAAGATTAAACAAAATCGCTTTTGCTGCTACAGCACCTGTTGACACGGCACCCTGAATCAAATAGCCTCCTGTTGGAGCATCCCAGTCTAGCATTTCACCAATTGCATACGAATTCTGGAACTTTTTCAATCTAAACATTGTATCGATTTCATCCATAGCTATTCCACCAACTGTTGAAATAACTTCATCTATTGGACGTAAACCGTTTATTTGCAATTCAAACCTTTTTATTCTATTCGCTAAAAAAGATGCGTTCACATATTCGTCTTTAGAACATGTCTTCTTTAACCAATCAATAGCAATTTTCGAAAGTTTCAACTTCTTTAACCCATCAGTAACAGATTTCGACGCCTTCAACTTGTATTCAATTTCTTCTACTGCCAAAGTTGGTTTAAAGTCAATATAAATAACATTCCCATTGCGGAAATCACGATTCATTGCATACGCTGGAGCCCCTTCAATACCATATCGCGTCAGAAGTACATCACCCATTTTTGAATACTCTATTGAGAAAAGCAAGCAGTTTTTTATTTGTTGGCCTTCAAGTTCCGAATTCAACAACATTGTATCCAATTCCAAACCACTATTACTCGCTTGAAAAGGTAAACAATGAACTCCTTTCTTTTCAAAATATTCAATCCAACTTCCTGTTGAACCTGTTTGTTTCCATGAAGCTCCACCAAGCGAAAAGATCACGGCATCAAATGTTCTATTGATATGTGTTTTTCTATGCAAGAAACGAACATTGGTATCATCAAATTCAACCAATGAATGCTCGTAATGAAAGCTAGCTCCTTTTTCACTCAAATATTCCAACCAACGTTTTAATACTTCAATCGGTTTTATTCCTTTTAACGGAAATATTTTCCCAGAAGTTCCTTCAAACGTCTCGATTCCAATTTTTGCTAAAAAAACAGTAAAATCCATTGGGGTATAATAGCGAACTGCCTTTTTTAAAAAATCATGATTATATTTTTCACAAAATGTTGCTAGTTCTTCAGAATTGGTCAAATTAAATCCTCCATGTCCTGCCACTAAAAATTTACGACCTGCGGCTTTTTTATGGTCGAAGAAATGGACACCACAACCATTTTCAATTAGTATTGTTCCAGCCATTAATGCAGCCGGACCAGTTCCAATAATTCCAACGATTCGTTTTTTCATTTGGTCAAATTTAAGGACAAGTTTTACGAATAGCGAATCGGTTTAATATATTTGTAACATGAATGAGCAATTCGGCAAAGAATACAAGCTGTGTAGTCAAAAAATTATCGATACTATTTTCATTGAAAAGAAAAGCGTTAAAGCCTATCCATTTGTTCTTTCCTACAAAGAATTGCCTTTGCCAAATGAGTCCAGATTTCAGATAACCGTTTCAGTTCCAAAGCGTATTTTTAAAAAAGCACATGATCGAAATCGAATAAAACGATTGATGCGTGAATGTATTCGGAAGAATAAATTAAATTTAGAACCGTTTTTAACTGAAACGAATAAACAAGTGGCATTATTTATGATTTATACTGCCCGCGAAGAATTAACACTTGATCTTCTTCATAAAAAGACAAAACAACTTTTCAAACAATTGGTCGATGAACTATCAAAAAACTCAAATAACAACTAAAATGCGTCATATAATTTTAAGTTTTGGATTTGCTTTGACATTCCAATTCTCTGTCAATGCACAAAGCAACGGTTTTGAAGTTATAAAAAACATGGAATTGATGGATCAAATCTATCAACACCTTGAAATGTATTATGTTGATGAGCCGCAAACAGGGAAACTATCTAAAGTTGGAATCGATGCAATGCTGAAAGAACTTGATCCGTACACGGTTTATTATCATGAGTCGAACATTGAAGATTACCGTTTGATGACAACAGGTCAATATGGTGGAATTGGGTCTTTGATTCGAAAAATTGGAGATTTTACGTTCATCGCTGAACCATACGAAGGAAATCCAGCAGAAAAAGCCGGTTTGAAAGCAGGTGATAAAATTCTTTCAATTGACGGTAAAACAATGGTAGGTATTCCCTCTGATGATGTTTCTAATTCGCTGAAAGGTCCAAAAGGGACAACCATTGAAATCGAAGTCGAACGCGAAAATGAAGGAAAAAAGAAAATTTCTGTAACACGCGACGAAATCAAACTTCCAGATGTTCCCTATTCAGGTATGCTCAATGAAACAGTTGGATATATCAAGTTGAACAGTTTTACAAATACTGCCGCTGCGGATGTTAAAAGTGCTTTTCTTGATTTGAAAACAAAAGGTATGACAGAGTTGGTATTAGATTTACGCGGAAATGGTGGTGGATTGTTGATTGAAGCTGTTAAAATCGTCAATTTGTTCGTGAAAAAAGATCAAGTTGTAGTTACTACAAAAGGACGAGTTGCAGAAGAAAATCGCACGTACAAAACGATGGAAATGCCAACAGACTTAACTATTCCATTGACTGTTTTAATTGATGAAGGTTCAGCCTCTGCAAGTGAAATTGTTGCTGGAAGTATTCAAGATTTAGATCGCGGCGTTATTATCGGAACAACTTCCTACGGAAAAGGTTTGGTGCAACGTACGTACGATTTAAAATACGGATCGAAAGTGAAATTAACAATCGCAAAATACTACACTCCATCTGGAAGATGTGTTCAACGTTTAGAATATTATGACCGTGAAGACGGCGAAAAGCCCAAAGAAATTGCTGATTCTTTGTTAAAAGTGTTCAAGACAAAAAATGGTCGTGAAGTAATTGACGGTCGCGGAATTGAACCTGATGTTGAAATAACGGAAAAAGAACTGAGCCGATTGACAGCTACCATTTATGCGAACAATCTTGTGTTCAATTACGCTACTAAATATGCATCAACGCACCCAACCATTCCTTCAGCAAAAACATTTGCTTTGAGTGATGCAGAATACAACGCGTTTAAAGAATATGTTTTAAAAGAAGAATTCACCTATTCAACAGCTTCAGAAGAAATGTTGAAAAAGATGAAAGCAACTGCGGAAGAAGAAGGCTTCTATACAGACTCTAAAGCTGAATATGATGCTTTAATGGCAAAAGTCGTTCCTTCGAAAGAACGTGATTTGGAAAAATTCAAAGATGAAATAAAAATGTTGTTGGAAAATGAAATTGTTTCGCGCTATTATTATCAAAAAGGTCGCGCCGAAAACTCTTTTATTTCAGATGATTACATAAAAAAAGCGCTTGAATTATTAAAAAACAAAGTAGAATACAATACTATTTTGGGGAATTAATCGTTTCTCTAGTACCCAAAACAAACTACGTATGTTGAACCGATTTTTCGGTACTAATTTTCACACCTCTTTCCATTTATTCGGAATTAGTGCTTTTGCCGTTGGATTACCAACGAGTAAAGTGATCTTGTCGCTTGCATCTATTTTGTTGCTGCTGAATGTTCTTCTTGAAGGCAACTTTAAATCCTATTGGCAAAACATCCGTTCAAATCGTTTACTGCACATTCTATCGGCTTTTTGGCTTTTACACCTCGTAGCTTTACTCTGGACGAGTGATTTCACTTTCGCCTTCAATGATATTCGGGTTAAAGTGACCTTAGTTCTACTTCCACTTATTTTAGTTGCTAAACCTATTGAACAAAAACAATTAATTCTCCCATTTAGCTTGTTCATTGGAAGCTTGCTCGTTACTTCGTTCTACAATTTTGCGAGTTACAACCATTGGATTGGGCATCATCAATACGATGACATTCGTGGCTTATCGCTCTTTGGTTCACACATCCGTTATGGAATCCTCATTTCCATGGGAGCTGGAATATGCATTTATTATTTTCACCATTTCAAGGGCTTACTCAAATTTCTATTTTTCCTTGGGTTTTTATGGTTTAGCTATTACACGTATTATTCGCAAATAATTTCTGGAGTGGTTGCTCTTGCCATTGTAGTGCTTTCCTACTTTTTATTTCTCGTGTTTTCCTATTCAAAAAAACTTGGCTACTTTTCAGTTTTCACAATAATTGCAGGAGTCGTTGTTTTTTTTACGGTGCTATTTTTGAACCCATCAGCCAATTCGTTGAACACTGATTATACAATTCTTGACAAAAATGCACGAACTGCCTCAGGTAACGCCTATACACCACTTTACAATGCTGATGGATCGATTAACCATCAAGCAATATTTGTAAATGTTTGCGAACCCGAGATAAACAAAGAATGGTCTAAACGTTCTACCTATAACATTGACAGTTTAGATGACCGTAAACAAGCAATTCGTTTTACTATTTTGCGTTATATGACGTCAAAAAATCTGAACAAAGATTCTGTTGGAGTGAGCAAATTGAGCAATCAAGATATTCGCAATATTGAAAAAGGAATTGGATCCATTGAGGAAAGTGAAAGTGGATTGATTTCACGTATCGATGGTATCAGATTTCAATTGTATCACAATGAAAATCCAAACGGACATTCTTTACTGCAGCGCTTGGCTTTTTGGAAAGCAGGAACTGAAATTATCAAACAACATTGGCTCTTAGGTGTGGGAACAGGCGATGTTCAAACAGCATTTAATGCAGAATACGAGCGAAGCCATTCAAAACTATTGCCAGAAAACCGATTGAGAGCGCACAATTCCTATTTGACAAGTTGGATAAGTTTTGGAATTCTTGGTTTTGTTCTATTCCTTTTAATGAATATCTCTTTCCTTGTTCAACAGATCAATACAAGAAACCTTGTAGGAATCATGTTCATCTTGATTGCGATGAGTACATTTTTAATTGAAGATACTTTAGAAACTCAAATGGGTGTAAGCTTTTTCGCCTTCTTTTATGGCATTTTTGCTCTTCGGAAAACTAATTCCCCTTCTTAAAGATATTCCCTACCTCTTTACCAATTTTTTGAATCGCCTCGAAACCTTTTGTGATTGCACTACCGTCAATGTCATCGTAATTTCCAAAAACATTCTCAACAATACTTTGAGAAGGATAAATCAAAATGGTATCATTTTGTGGGAAAGCTTTCTCCAATTTGTTAGGGAATGAGTCAATTCCTGATGCATATGAAATTCCACCATTTCTCGCAGAACAGAAAATCAACAAATCGGTATCTGATTTCTTTTGATTCAACAAGAAGAAATCATCAATTTCTTCAATTTCAATAAGTTTTGTATCAATCGAAATTTTGTTTGCTTCACCAACTTTTTGCCATTTATCAAAAGTAGCGCCGGTTGCGAACAATTCTAACTTGATATTCAATTCCTTTCCTAGGCGCAATAAGCGTTCAACCCATAACGCAAAACTACTTTCTAATTCTGCCATCGGTGGTGCGACAACAATTATTTTATTGTGCGAAACAAATGGTTTATCAAATTGACAGAAGAAAATTGTCTTATCACAAACATCCAATAAATGCTCACGATCATCTCCTACAATTCGCTTCAACAAATTCATGTTTCGGTTATCATTCAAAACAACAATATCCGTCACCAACTCCTTTGAAACCCTTGAAATCCCAGATGACAAGTTATGATCGATTGTTGCAATGGTATTGATTTTCGCTTCGTGCCCTGAGAAATGTTTGACAATTTCTTCAAGTGATTTTCGCGATTTACGAATCATGCGCTCTGCATCTTCATTGTTGGGATAAACACTTACGACAGAAATTGGATTAATCACTTTTGGATCAGAAACCATTAGAGCAAAATCCAGCAAGGATTCATTTCCTTTCAATTCATTCATCGAAACCAATAAGTGCTTGTTACGAAGACGCGTTTCAGTTTGATCATCATCTCCTTTTTCGGCGATTTCAATTAACAAACGTTTACCGGCATTTTCAGTCACAAATGAAGCAACCATGCACGTAAACAAAATCAAAAGAACCGTTCCATTTACAATGTTGATATCCAAAATTTTATTTTGGAAACCGACCATAATGATCGCCAAGGTTGCAGCCGCATGTGAAGTACTTAAACCAAATATAATTTGACGTTCCGTGCCCGTCATTTTAAATATTTTTTGCGTAATAAACGCTGCCAACCACTTACTTAATATTGCAAAACCAGTTAAAACACCCGCAATAACAAGTGGCCAAGTTCCTGTAAAGAAAACTTTGTAATCGACCACCATTCCAACGAAAATCAAGAAGAATGGAATAAATAAAGAACTTCCGATAAACTCGACGCGATTCATTAAAATAGAATTATGCGGAATCAAACGGTTTAATACCAATCCCGCAACGAAAGCTCCAATGATGTGCTCAACTCCTGCTACTTCAGCTAAAAAGGCAGCAAAAAAGACAATCGATAATACAAAAATGTACTGTGACGATTTTTCACTGTCCAACTTACTGAAAAACCATCGTGCAACTTTCGGTATCAAAAAGAACATGATCAACGAGAAGATGGTTAAAGACGTAATCAATCGCAACCAAAATGCTCCATCCAAATTACCTTGTGCTGAACTGGTGATAACAGCCAGAATGATCAAAACTGCTGTATCTGTTAAGATAGTTCCTCCAATCGTTATCGCAACAGCTTTATTCTTTGTAAGTCCGAACTTTGATACAATCGGATATGCTACCAACGTGTGCGTTGCAAACATACTTGCTGTTAACCAGCTTGCGGTTTGACTCAAATGCAATCCATAATAACACAAGGGAAAACCAAGAGCAATTGGAACAAAAAACGTCAAAGCACCAAACGTGACACTTTTTTTAAGGTACTTTTTAAATTCATTCATGTCAAGCTCTAAACCTGCCATGAACATAATGTAAAGCAAACCAATCGTTGAGAATAATTTAATCGAACCTTCTTCTTTCATGTGCTCAGGGCCAATCAATCCAAGTCCATGCGGTCCAATAATAACTCCAGAAATAATTAATCCGATAATTGCAGGAATCTTTACTTTCCTCAAAACAATGGGAGAAAGCAGAATAATAAAAAGCAATAACGAAAAAACTAAAACAGGATTTTTCAGTGGCAAATGAAACTCAGAAAGTAGGTGTTGAAAGAAATAATTCATCTGCCAATTAATTAATTTGTGTCAAAGATAATTGTTTCATTGATTTTACACACGCTTCCTTTTAATCATTCTGATGAAATAACCTATCTTTGCAAAAATTCTTTTAAATGCGTTTCGAACTCACCAAAGACTTTCTTGAAATTCTTCGCTTAAAAATAGCGGAGCAGGATGTCTTTTGGATTCGCGAGAACATTTTAGAATTACACTTTGCGGACATCGCAGAAATCCTGGATAAATTGTCCAATGAGGAAGCTAAATACATTTACTTCCAATTAGACGAAGAAGTTCAAGCGGATGTATTGATGGAGTTGGAAGAGGAAGTGCGCGATCGCTTCTTGGCTTCACTTTCATCCAAAGAAATTGCAGATCAGCTTGAAAATTTGGATTCCGATGATGCCGCCGACATCCTTGGAGATTTATCGGATGAACAAATTCAAGAAGTCATTTCTCAAATGGAGGATGATGAAGCCGCTGAAGACATTGTCGACTTGTTGAATTACGACGAAGACACTGCAGGTGGTTTGATGCAAAAAGAGTTCATTCAAGCGAAACTGGATTGGCCAGTAGATCGTTGCTTGGTTGAATTACGCCGACAAGCGGAAGATGTGGAAAAGGTGTATACAATCTATGTTGTTGACGATTTAAATAAACTTGTTGGTGTTCTTTCGCTGAAACGCTTGTTGTTTGCTTCACCGAAAACGAAAATCATCGATTTATACCAAGGCAAAAATATCATTTCGGTGAAAACTTCCGATGATAGCGAGGCCGTTGCCAAAGTCATGGAAAAATATGATTTGGTTTCTGTTCCTGTTGTCGATTTACAAAACAAATTGGTTGGTCGAATCACCTTGGATGACGTTGTCGATGTCATTAAAGAAGAGGCTGACAAAGATTTCCAATTAGCTTCGGGTATCTCTGAGCGTATTGAGTCAACATTTAGTGTTTGGCGTATCACGCGTGCGCGCATTCCTTGGTTAATCATCGCCATGTTGGGCGGAACACTGGGAGCGCAAGTGATTGCAAGTTTTGAAGGTGGAATCACAAAAGTTCCTGCACTTGCCTTTTTCATTCCGCTGATTACAGCGATGGGAGGAAATGTTGGAGTTCAGTCATCTGCGATTGTTGTTCAATCCTTGGCAAAAGGAAACGATCAATTCGGCAGTATTTTGCAAAAATTATCGAAAGAAGCAATTGTCGCCTTGGTCAATGGATTATTGTTATCCGCAATGATATTTGGAATTGCCTATTACTTTGAAAATGGAACCTTAGGAATGGTCGTAAGTATTTCCTTGTTCACCGTAATTATTTTCGCCGCCATCTTCGGCACCTTGATTCCGTTGGTCTTAAATCACTACAAAATAGATCCTGCTTTAGCAACTGGACCTTTCGTAACAACACTAAACGACATTGTAGGTTTGTTTATCTACTTTACTGTTGGAATGTTGTTGTATCATATTTAGTGGGGCATTAATATTTCTCTTCAATTGATTTTGATTGCCACTGATAATTACAATTTCGGCAACAGTATGTGTTGAGATAAGTAATTCTGGTCACATGCACTTGTTCATATCTTTCATTTTGAGCAATTTGTCTTCCGCTCATATCTTTAATTTTATCAACTCTTTTTACATCTTTATATCCAGATTCTCTATTTAGTTCACTTGAATTCATCTTTTCTCGTACAAACCAACCTCCACAACTAGGACAAGAAGTAAAGTAACCATAAATAACGATAATACCAGTTATAACATTTAGACCATATAATCCTGTATATATTGAAACCAATAAAATCGCAATTGACAAAACCAAAACCAATGTTCCCGTAGAATTTCCCTGAGCATTTTTTTTATTCAACTGTGAGGTGGAATAATTGTACTGTTCATTATTTGAGGGAGCACTTTTAACGGAACTTTGGTTGTGTGAATCCATTAAATTTGTTTTATTAGCATTTAAAAAAATGTAATAGTCATTTAACCCTTTATTCGGATATTTATCAGAAAATTCTTTAAAAGTCATATAAACGAACTATTTTATTTAAAATAAATCCCAAAATTAGGATCCGTCAATGTGAAATATGTGTTAACAAAATAATTTTGAGATATCCAATTCCATGTCTTCTTACCTTTTATAAAATATTTATGTTTTGAATTCGAGAATTCATTTATGTATTTCACAAATTCAAAATCCTTAGATGTATTATAAGGTTGAAAATCTTTAACTAATGAATAGTTACTTTCAGCGTATAGTTCCGAAGATAAATTCGCTACCTCATATGAATAAGTTAAATTTCCTGTCAATTTTGAGGTAATCAAAATTTTGTCCATCCTTTTGAGTTCGCCATTTATAGCCATACTATCGGAATATCCTTTCCCAAATGAAAAACATAAATTTACCTGAGGACTAGACAAGTCGATCCAATAAGTGATAGTATCTCGATTTTCATAAACTATTGACAGTTCTTCACCTTTTTCATTTACGATTACAGAATCCTCTCCTGTTTCATTGATTACAGGCCTGTATTCGGTACTTATTAAATAATGCGTTTTTTCACGAATATTTTTGGGTGGAACAAATGGATTAGTTTCATTAGGAAAATACCAATCAAACGAAATTTTATTTTGTTCATTAAATAAATTAATCCCATTATCTTGAGCAATAGAAATGGAATCTCGTTTCATTTTTTCAACTTGTAAACTTCTCAATTTGCCCAAAAAACTAACTGGATTTCGCTCGTCTACTAATAAATTATTTATTTCCTCACTTAATGGCAGACTTACTTCCATACCCTTCCCATCAATTAAATCAGAATACTTGATTGAGAAGGTTATAAAGTACTTATCACCTAATTCAGGATATTTTTTAGCAAATCCAATTTTATCAATTGCATAATAACTTTTTTTCAGAATTGTGTCAACCACCAAATTTTCAAAAATCACTAATTGAGTAATATTTTTTAAATCAAAATAATCAACCCTCTGTACTTCTTGAAGAACAGTTACATAAATCCCAGTATATTCATCAAGTACTAATGAATCTTCACCATAAACATTTGGCACGGGCTCAAAACTT
>JBDLVK010000059.1:0-23330 GCA_039804825.1 Bacteroidota bacterium | reverse complement strand
TTTGGACCAAATTCATCCAACATACCTTGTGAAACTTTATAAGCTCCATTGTATTCAGCAACTTCCTCACCCATTAAAAAAACACCTTCATCACGACGCATTTCTTCTGACATTGCTTCTCTTAAGGCTTCTCTAAATTGTACCGTTTTCATACTTTATCGACTAATTTTATTCCACAAGTGGACGCCAAAAATAATAATATAAGTTGAAAGACAAAAACAGAAACCAAAACTTCTTTTCAACTTGCTGTGACGAATAAGGATAAATACCATAACTACTTAGTGTTTATGTGACACTTACTAATTTTAAAACTTTTCAAACTTGTATCTCTAACAATGCATCGAATGAGAATATTTGTTTTAAATTTGCGCACGATAGAAAATAACGAGAACATGAAAATACTTGTATGTATCAGTAAATCACCAGATACAACTTCGAAAATTGCATTCACGGACAACAACACAAAATTCGATGAGAATGGTGTTCAATACATTGTGAATCCTTATGATGAGTGGTATGCGCTTGTGCGTGCCCTTGAAATTAAAGAAACTCTTGGTGGAAACGTAACAATCGTTTCTGTTGGTTCGGCAGCAGATGAAGCGATTATTCGTAAAGCGTTAGCGATCGGAGCAGATGATGCCGTTCGCATTGATGCTGAACCAACTGATGCATATTATACAGCAGTTCAAATTGCTGAGTATGCGAAATCAAATGGTTTCGATTTAGTAATGACTGGAAAAGAGACAATTAATTACAATGGATCTCAAGTTGCAGGTATGATTGCAGAATCTTTGGATTTACCATTCGTATCGTTAGCTACCAAATTGGATGTTAGTGGCTCAACATTGACATTAGAAAGAGAAATCGTTGGAGGACTTGAGGTTGTTGAAGTTGCATTACCAGCAGTTGTTTCTTGTGCAAAAGGAATGGCTGAACAACGTATACCTAACATGCGAGGAATTATGGCAGCAAGAACAAAACCTTTGCAAGTTGTTGCTCCAGTAGCTGTTGAAGCGTTAACTTCATATGTTTCATATTCTATGCCGAATGCGAAATCAGCTTGTAAAATGATTGATCCAACAAATATGGATGAATTGGTAGAATTGTTACACAACGAAGCAAAAGTTATTTAATAAATCAGATTATGTCAGTTTTAGTATATATAAATAGTAACAATGGATTGCATAAATCTGCTTTTGAAGCTGTTACTTACGGAAAAAAATTAGGCGCTGATGTTACGGTGATTACTTCAGGTAACGCTGACGCTGCAACACTTGCAACTTTAGGAAATTACGGTGCTACGAAAGTACTTGTTGATCGTTCATTGAGTGGAGATGATGCTCAACAATTAACACGTTTAATTGCTACTGCTGCAACATCTACAGGAGCATCTACAATCGTTTTCTCACATGATATTGTTGCAAAAGCAGTAGCTCCAAGACTATCAGTTCGTTTAAAAGCAGGGTTGATTTCAGGAGCAATTGCTGTTCCAAGTGCAGACGGAACTGTAAACGTGAACGTATTCTCAGGAAAAGCATTCGGTGCAGTGAAAGTAAATTCCGCAGTGAAGATTATTTCTTTGTTACCGAACAGTATTCAACCAGAGTCAAATGGCGCTGCTTGTGCAGTTGAAGATTTTGCTGGGAATGCTGGTGATTCAAAAATCAAAATCGTTAGCACGAAAAAACCTGAAGGAGAAATTCCATTACCAGAAGCTGAATTAGTGGTTTCCGCTGGTCGTGGATTAAAAGGTCCTGAAAACTGGGGAATGGTAGAAGATTTAGCAAAAGCATTGGGTGCAGCAACAGCATGTTCTCGTCCAGTAGCTGATATTGGCTGGAGACCTCACCACGAACACGTTGGTCAAACAGGTGTAGCGATTCGTCCAAATTTATACATTGCAGCTGGAATTTCTGGAGCAATCCAACATTTAGCTGGAGTTAATGGTTCTAAAGTAATTGTAGTGATAAACACAGATGCTGAAGCACCATTCTTTAAAGCAGCAGATTACGGTGTTGTTGGTGATGCATTTGAAGTATTGCCACGATTAACAGAAGCGGTTAAAAAATTCCGTTCTTCAGGACACTAATATTTAATAGAAATAGTATTTTTACATTGATATTGATGCAGTAGGGAAGCAAAATTGCTTCCCTAATTGTTTCTTGAAACTCGAAGGATTAGTAGAAGGATGGAGAAAATTAAACTTGAAATAGCAGGATTATCTTACAGTCAAACGCAATCTGGAGCATATGCTTTAGTACTTGCGGAATCGGGAGGTAAACGCCAATTGCCTATTATTATTGGTGGATTTGAGGCCCAAGCAATTGCTATCGAATTGGAAAAAATGACTCCAACGCGTCCTTTAACACATGATCTTTTCAAGAATTTTGCTCAATCATTCTCAATCAATGTTACTGAAATCGTAATTTATAATTTAGTAGAAGGTATTTTTTACTCGAAATTAATTTGTGAACGCGATGGACAAGTAACTGAAATTGATGCTCGCACTTCCGACGCTATTGCTATTGGTGTTCGTTTTAATTGTCCGATTTATACTTTCGAAAGTATTTTATCCAGTGCTGGAATAATGATGGATGAAAATCAAGAAAAAGATGATGAAGATTTCAATATCGAAGAAGAATTAGAAAAAGCAACTGAAGGATCTCTTGGTTCTTATACAGTTGAAGAACTTGATGTTCAGTTAAGTGAAGCCATAGAAAACGAAGATTACGAGCTTGCATCGAGAATTCGTGACGAAATAAACAAGCGTTCTAGTAATTAAACACTTTTAACTATGCTACTTGACTCAGAAAACAACAAAAAACATACAGTTTTAAAGTATCAATTAACACTGACTAGTTTTCTGCAATTTTTTGCTTGGGGAGCATGGCTCTTGTCTACAGGAGCATATTTAGCTGTGGATCTTAAATTTTCTGGGATACAAATTGGTGCGGTATACGGCACAATGGGATTTGCTTCTTTATTTATGCCTGCGATTATTGGAATTATTGCTGACAAATGGATTAGTGCAAATAAATTGCTAGGGATTTGTCATTTGACTTTGGCTGGATTAATGCTAGTTCTTTTCAATCTGAAAGATTTTTCATCCTTCTACCCTGTTGTTTTTTTAATATCAATGTTTTACATGCCAACGATCGCCTTGGGTAACTCGATATCATATGCATTATTGGAAAAAAGCAATTTAGACATTGTAAAAGTATTTCCTCCAATTCGAGTGTGGGGAACCGTAGGTTTTATTCTTGCCGCTTGGTTTGTCGATTTTTTCGACTGGGGAATTTCACCTAAACAATATTACGTTAGTGGAGCTGCCTCATTAATCCTTGGTATTTTTGCTTTCATACTGCCTTCTGTTCGTCCAGAAAAAAGTCAAAACAAAAAATCATTAGTACAGTCGCTAGGCTTAGACGCTTTTGTATTGTTTAGAAATAAAAAAATCGTAATATTTTTTATATTTTCAATGCTTTTAGGTTGTGTTCTGCAAATTTCCAACATGTGGGGAGATGGATTTTTGAGAGATTTTGCTGCCAACTATTCTGATTCCTTTGCTGTAAAACATTCCTTAATGTTCTTGTCTTTTTCAATGATTTCGGAAGCCTTATTCATTTTATCCATTCCTTTCTTTTTGAAACGATTTGGAATTAAACGAGTAATGCTAATGAGTATGTTCGCTTGGGTTTTACGATTTGCTTTCTTCGGAATTGGAGATCCCGGCAACGGCTTTATCTTCCTAAGTCTATCTATGATTATTTATGGAATGGCATTCGACTTTTTCAATATCTCAGGGTCACTTTTTATTGAAAAAGAGGCAAATCCATCTATTCGCTCTAGTGCTCAAGGATTATTCATGCTCATGACCAATGGATTAGGAGCAATTATTGGTGCGTATGGAAGCGGTTTTGTCATTGATTTATACACTAATGCAAAAACGGATCAAGAAGATTGGTCGACAATTTGGATGATTTTTGCTATCTACTCTTTGATTGTGGCAATTGTTTTTGCTGTTATTTTTAGATACAAACACAATCCAGAAGAAATTCAGGAAATCGCGCATTAATTTATGGAATTGATCGATCGGGTATTTTCTATCCATTCTGATGAATCGTTTGAAAAGACGGCACTTGAGGTTTTTAACTTTCAATACGAGCACAACTCTATTTATCGTTCATTTGTTAAATCTATAGGAAAATCAAATCCAACAACGTTGGAAGAAATACCTTTTTTACCCATCGGATTTTTCAAAACGCATTCAGTCATTTCGTGTGATTCAGAAAATGTTGAGCTAACATTTCTAAGCAGTGGAACAACAGATTCAACACGTAGTAAGCATATGATTCATTCAGCTTCAATCTATGAAAAATCATTTGAGGCAACCTATCGAAAATTCATTGGAAATCCTGAAGAGCAAGTAATTCTTGGACTTTTACCAAATTATATCGAACAAGGAAGTTCGAGCCTTGTCTATATGGTTGACAAATTGATTCAGTTGAGTCAATCTAATCTTTCAGGATTTATGTTGAATGACCTAGATAGCGTAAAATCGATATACAACAAAGCACTTTCTACTGGAAAAAAAGTTGTGATTTTCGGCGTTTCCTATGCACTACTTGACTTAGCAGAAAAAGGAACAGATCTTTCACAAGCCTTAATTATTGAAACAGGTGGAATGAAGGGAAGGCGCGCCGAATTAACAAAGGAAGAACTTCATCAAGCGTTAATGCTTGGATTAATGGTTCAGTTCGTTAGTTCAGAATACGGTATGACCGAACTTTTATCTCAAGCATACAGCAACAAGGATGGTTATTTTACTCAACCCGCTTGGATGAAAATTATGATTCGTGACACAAACGATCCATTGAGCTATGTTTCAGACGGAAAAACAGGTGGAATAAATGTAATTGATCTAGCAAATATTTACAGCTGCAGCTTTATTGCTACGCAAGATTTAGGGAAAATTGTGGACAATAAATTTCAATTGCTTGGACGATTTGATAATTCTGATATTCGAGGTTGTAATTTAATGGTTGAGTAATTCCTCGAATTGTTTTACTTTTAGACCAATGAAAACAGCACTTCATCATTTGATTCGTGAAAAATCGGAAGCAATTTTCGAAAAGGTGATTGCCTACCGTGAACACATGCACATGTATCCTGAATTATCGTACCAGGAATTCAAAACCATGGAATATGTTTCTTCCATTTTAACAGCATTGGGAATTGAACATCAATTAGGTGTTGGAACCACTGGTATCGTTGGAATTATTCGGGCTGATCATCACTCTCCTGAAATGAAGTGTATTGGCCTTCGCGCGGATTTGGACGCTTTACCAATTCAAGAAGAGAACGTAATCGTTTGTAAATCAAAAAACGATGGAATTATGCATGCTTGTGGACATGACGTTCATACTGCAATTTTGCTAGGAGCGGCAGAAATAATCCATGATTTACGCAATGAACTTCCAGCTCCTGTGAAATTGATTTTTCAACCAGGTGAAGAAAAAAATCCGGGTGGTGCAACGTTAATGTTAAAGGATGGAGTTTTGGAAAACCCTGCTGTTTCAGAAATGATAGCCTTACATGTCTTTCCAGATATGGAAGTTGGAAAAGTTGGTTTTAAAGATGGTATTTACATGGCTTCTTGCGATGAAATTCATTTGACAATTAACGGTAAAGGCGGACACGGTGCTACTCCTAATCAATGCATTGATCCAATTATGATTGGCGCCAATATCGTTACCCAATTGCAACAAATTGTAAGCAGAAAATGTGACCCAAAAATACCATGTGTACTTTCTTTTGGACATTTTGAAGCGCTTGGTGCGACGAATATCATACCGTCAAAAGCTCATTTGAAAGGAACATTTCGCACAATGAATGAGGCCTGGCGAGCAGAAGCGTTAGAATTAATTGAAAAACAAATAAAACTCATCGCAGAAAGCAGCGGTGCAACTGTCGATTTAGAAATTAGCAAAGGATATCCTTATTTGGAAAATGATCCAACTGTTACAGGCAAAATCCGTGAAAAGGCAATTTCTTTTCTTGGCCAGGATTTCGTTGAAGAACTACCTATTCGATTAACGTCTGAAGATTTTGCATTTTACTCCCATGAAGTTCCCGTTTGTTTTTTCAGACTTGGAGTAAGAAATGAAGCTGAAGGTATAACTTACGGCGTTCACCATCCACGTTTTAATATTGATAATCAAGCACTAAAGATTGGAACTCAACTTATGTGTTTAGCCGCATTTTAATTATCTATTTTATTTTGTTATAACTTAAAACAATATTTGTCATTTTTTTTAGCTCATTCAAAACCGACTAGCTTATGTTAAATAGAATTTTCTTTTTTCTGATATTTTCTTTCCTAGTTGTTTCATGCAACAAAGAAAAAAGCGCACAAAAAAAAATAGATGGCACTTGGGAAATTATAAGTTATAAGCGAACTGAAGCAAATGGTCTTAATTTTTATGCGAGTGTTTCAGGTGAAATGTCCTTTACAGGTATTGATCATTTTAAAGATAATTCACTTTACTCAACGAACATTGCTTATTCGTTTGATACTGATAACGGAAGTTTTAACGAAAACGGTTGTATCGAAATAATTGATAATGGCAATTATATGAATGTGATAAAAATGAATTCTTCCAATATTCCAGTGGATACAATTAAGTACCGAATTTTAGTATCAACCAAAACTGACTTACAACTAGAATTTAGTGATAACGTAAGTCGCGTACATAATTTTATTTTTAAGAAGAAAAAATGAGACGGCATTAATTTGCCATCTCACTCATAAATTTTATGCGCATTAAGCGAAGTTCTTCTTCTGTATAATCACCTTCGAATTCCTCGTATGCTTGTGCAATTTCATCTGTTTCCGCTTCAGAGAAGTACTCATAGATTTCCTCTTGGTTATCCGCGTCTAGAATGTCATCGATATAATAATTGATATTAACACGTGTGCCTGAAGAAACAATTGCTTCAATTTCTTCTATCACTTCATCTATTGATTTACCTTGAGCGCGACCAATATCTTCCAAAGGTAGTTTACGATCAATGTTTTGAATCAATTGAACTTTTAAACCGGATTTATTGACTAACGATTTAACAACCATATCTTGAGGTCTTTCGATGTCATTTTCCTCAACATATTTTTGGATTAGCGCTAAAAAAGGTGCTCCATAACGAGTAGCTTTTCCTGTGCCAACCCCTTGAATGTTTGTCAATTCATCCATCGTAATCGGATATTGAAAACACATATCTTTTAGCGATGGCTCTTGGAAAATCACAAATGGAGGAATGTTCTTTTGTTTCGAAATCGATTTTCGCAAATCAACCAAAAGGTCATACAAAACATCATCAAAAGCGCCACCTTTTCCTCCTAAGGTTATTCCTGCATCATCGTCATCAGTATTAGAGAAATCATGTTCTTTGATCAAACTAAACGATTGAGGATTAGCAAGAAAGGCTTTACCTTCATTTGAAAGTTTTAAAGTTCCATAGGTTTCAATATCCTTATATACAAGACCTGCAACAATAACTTGGCGAATTACGGCATTCCAAAAATGTTCATCACGCTCTTTTCCACAACCAAAACCAGGAAGTAAATTGTGCTTGTAACTTTTAATGTCAGATGTTACATTTCCTGACAAATAAGCACAGTAATGTTTTGCTTTTTGCATTTCTTGCAAATCTTGCACAGCATTTAACAGCATTAAAACGAATTCCTTCCCTTCACGTCGCTCTTTCGGATGTTTACAATTGTCACAGTATTCATTACATCCTTTTTCATCGAAACTCTCTCCAAAATAGTGAAGAATAAATTTACGACGACAAACAGATGTTTCTGCATACGACACGATTTCACTTAAGAGCTGCTTGCCAATTTCTTGTTCAGCAACGGGCTTACCCTGTAGGAATTTTTCTAATTTTTCAATGTCTTTGTAACTATAAAAAGCTACACATTCACCTTCTCCTCCATCGCGTCCGGCGCGTCCCGTTTCTTGGTAGTAACTTTCTAATGATTTCGGAATATCATGGTGAATCACATAACGCACATCTGGCTTGTCAATCCCCATTCCAAAGGCAATTGTTGCAACTATAACATCTGCTTCTTCCATAAGGAACATATCCTGATGTTTCGCTCGTGTGTGTGCATCCAATCCAGCATGATATGCTAAGGCATTAATTCCATTGACTTGCAAAAGTTCAGCTAATTCTTCAACTTTTTTTCGACTTAAACAATAGATTATACCACTTTTCCCTTCTTTCGTGCGTATGTATCGAATGATTTGCTTTTCAACCTCGCGTTTCGGGCGAATCTCGTAATATAAATTATCTCGATTGAAAGATGACTTGAAAACGATTGCATCCAACATGTTCAAGTTCTTTTGAATATCATATTGAACCTTTGGTGTAGCTGTTGCAGTTAAAGCAATAATTGGAACATTGGAAATTTTCTCAAAAATCTCTCTTAGTCTTCTGTATTCAGGCCTGAAATCATGTCCCCACTCAGAAATACAATGAGCTTCATCAATTGCAAAAAATGAAATATTGACTGACGTTAAAAAATCAATGTTCTCTTGTTTTGTAAGTGATTCAGGTGCAACATACAATAATTTTGTTTTGCCATCCTGAATATCCTGTTTTACCTTAGTTATTTCCGTTTTGGTCAAAGAGGAATTCATGAAATGGGCCACCGCTTCATTATCGCTCACATTTCGTATTGCATCCACCTGATTTTTCATCAATGCAATTAAAGGTGAAACGACTATAGCAGTCCCTTCTTTTAACAAGGCTGGAAGTTGGTAACACATTGATTTTCCACCACCAGTTGGCATTATAACAAATGAATTGTTTCCTTCTAAGACATTTGTTATAATACTTTCTTGTTTCCCTTTAAAGCTATCGAATCCAAAATATTTGCGAAGTGCACCTTTAAGATCGTTATCTGCCATCAATTGGTATTTAGAATACTTTTCCTAAGTTAATAAAAAAGTAGCACGAATTTAAGCATTTAGAAACATTTTTATATCAATCTGGTAATTAATAACCAAAAAATAAGACGAATAAAAAAATTAACGCTATAAATGCAAAATGCATTCAGATTAACTTCGAATGATTACTTTTGCAAACGCTATGAGTGAAGAAAAAAATATGTCTTTTTTGCAACATCTTGAGGAATTGAGATGGCGATTAGTGCGTATTTCTATTTCTATCATCGTTGTTGCAACCGTATTGTTTTGGAACCAAGATTGGATCATGCGCTATTTCTTTCTTTCAATGAAGGAAGAAGACTTTATAACTTTCCGTGTTTTCTGTAAATACCTGAACGTTTGCGTTGGTGAAATTCCTGTAAGTTTTCAAAGCACTACCATGTCTGGACAATTTAGCTATGCCATGATGATGAGTATTATGGGTGGAATCGTAATTTCTTTTCCATTTATTTTTTACCAATTATGGGCTTTCGTCAAACCAGGCTTAAAGCAAAAAGAGAAATCGGTTGTCAAAGGGATTGTGTTTTACGTAAGTATGCTTTTCTTTTTCGGTATTCTATTTGGTTATTTTGTCATCGCCCCTCTTACTGTTCAATTCTTCGGTGCCTATCAAATTTCGAACGAAATTAAAAATGACTTTACGATTAGTTCTTATTTGAGCACAATATTGTCAACTGTCTTTTATTCTGGATTGCTGTTCTTATTGCCAGTCGTTACCTATTTGTTTACAAAATTAGGCGTGATCACTTCAGCCTTCTTAAAAAAATACAGAAAACATGCTATCGTAGGTGTCCTAATATTATCTGCAGCAATAACACCACCAGACGTTTTGTCTCAAATTTTAGTATCAATTCCAATCATCATATTGTACGAAGTAGGAATTCTAGTTTCTAGACGTGTTGAAAAGAATATGAAAAAAGACAGTGTCGTTAAATAAGTCGAATAATCAATTTGATTAATTTAGTGGGACTGAACATACATGAAAAAGTACACCCTTCTCTTTCTTATACTTATTTCCTTTGCTTCTTTTGGTCAACAAACGAAGGTAAAAGGAATGGTTTGGGATGCCGCAAACAACCAACCTATGCCTTTCGTAAAGGTTCAGTTTCAAAATTCAAAAATTGGAACCTTAACTGATACTCTTGGACAATTTTATATAGAAACGTATTACGCAACGGATTCACTCGTATTTTCCTACGTTGGTTACATGACGTACACCTATAAAATCATCAAAGATCAGGAGCAAGAAATTACAGTTCGAATGGCGAATAAGTTGAATGAAATGGAAGAAGTAAAAGTTCTTCCTCCCGATGAATTTCCGTCTACAACCTTACACAAGCGAGTCATTGCTAACAAATACATCAATAACAAGGAAAAATTACTCTCCTATGAATACGAACTTTATAATAAAATTCAACTTGACCTCAATAATATTGGCGATAAATTCACCGATCGCGATATCGTCAAAAGACTAGATTTAGTGATGGAATATTTGGATTCAAGTGATAACGGAACAAATTATCTTCCCGTTATTTTAAGTGAATCGATTTCTAAATTCTATTTTAAAAATAATCCAAAAAAAAGAAAAGAGGTTGTCAGCGCAACACGCATTACTGGTATTGACAATCTTCAAATGAATCAGTTTTTAGGTGATATGTATTTGGATATTAATGTCTACGATAACACAATCAATTTATTTAACAAATCCTTTGTTAGTCCCGTATCCAATTTTGCACGAAGCTATTACCGTTTTTATTTAGAAGATTCGGCATTTATTGACAATCAATGGTGTTATAAATTGAGATTCAAACCTAAACGCACAGGTGATGCTACATTTGAAGGGGAAATGTGGATCCATGATACGACCTACGCAGTAAAACAAATAAGTGCAAACATTTCACCAGGTGCAAATATCAATTACATCCAGGATTTATACTTCGAACATCACTTTGATCAAGTTGCGAATGAAGTTTGGATGCTGACTAAGGAAAAAATGATTGTTGATGTTAAAATCACAAAAAACACTGGAGTATATGGTTTTTACGGACGTAAATTGTCTACGCGAAAGGATTTCATAATTAATGAAGATCATCCAGCTGATTTTTACAAAGCAGATAACACAGTCGAAATACTTGATAGTGCAAAATTCAGAGACGATGCCTATTGGATTGCTCATAGACACGAACCATTATCAACTCAAGAGGTTGGAATTGACAATATGATTGATTCACTAAATGAAGTTTCATTCTTTAAAGCCTTGAAAAATCTGACCTATTTTGCTTCAACGGGCTATTACCCACTCGGAAAAGTCGAATTAGGAAGTGCATTTAGCTTAGTAAGTTTTAATCCAGTTGAGAATTTAAGAACGGCCTTGGCTTTACGCACATCTAATGCCTTTTCAAGGCGTTTGGAATTAGGCGGTAAAATTGCTTATGGTTTCGGTGATGAACGATTCAAGTACGGAGCAAATATTCGATACAATATAACTCCAAAAAAACGGGGCATGCTCACGACCTATTATCGTTACGATATCGAGCAAATCGGTCAGTCACCAACAGCTGCGGCAATTGGATCAACATTCGGAACCCTATTCAGAACTGGACCTTTGGATAAATTGACAATGGTTCAAAAAGCGGGAATCAACTTAGAAAAAGATGTTAAAAAGGATTTAATTTTATATGGTGGATTTGAATGGAAACAGTTTACAGCGCTTGGTTTAGCAAATTACGTCAAATATAATCCAAACTTGAATACATATGATACCTTAGGGAAAATCACATCAAGTGAGTTCATTGCCAGAATTCGTTGGACAAAAAACGAAGAATTTATTTCTGGATCATTTGACAGAACAAGCGTAGGCTCAAAATATCCTATTTTATCGCTTCAAGGAATTTTTGGTGTCAAAGGATTATTTGGTGGCAACTACAACTATCAAAAAATTGAATTCATGATGGAACATAGCAGGCAAATTGGAGTTCTAGGCCGTATACGATATGGCGCTAATGCTGGTTATGTCTTTGGAACAACAGCTTATCCGTTTCTAAAAGTTCACGAAGGAAATCAATCTTATTGGTTGCTAACATCCACCTTCAACAAACTCAATTATTTCGAATTCATTTCTGATAAATATGTTGGTGGGTTTGTAGAAAATCATTGGGAAGGTTTATTGTTTGATCGTATTCCGCTAATCAAAAAACTGCAATGGCGTTTGGTGACAACAGGGAGAATAACTTATGGAGCAATTTCATCTCGACATTCCTCAGAAATGATATTACCGTCCTTCACGAAACAATTTGGCAAAGTTCCATACGCAGAACTTGCCGTTGGAATTGAAAATATATTCAAAGTTGGTCGTGTGGATTTGGTTTGGCGAGTAACCCATCTTGATCCGGGTATGAGTCCTTTGGGAATTCGTGCACGTTGGGCATTAAACTTTTAAGTATTAAATTTGTATTGTGAAATTACACACCAGTCATATTAAAAAATCCTACAAAGGAAGAGATGTTGTAAAAGGAGTTACAATAGAAGTGAATCAAGGAGAAATTGTTGGTCTACTTGGTCCAAATGGTGCTGGAAAAACAACTTCATTTTACATGATTGTTGGACTTGTTAAGCCTGATGAAGGAACTGTATACTTGGATGATACTGATATCACCTATTTTCCTATGTATAAACGCTCTCAATTAGGTATTGGATATTTACCCCAAGAAGTTTCGGTTTTTCGTAAATTAAGTGTTGAGGATAACATCATGGCCATTTTAGAAATGACCGAAATGACGAAAGAAGAACGTAAAGAAAAACTTGAACAACTTTTGGAGGAATTTCATCTCACACATGTACGAAAAAATTTAGGGAATCGCCTGTCTGGTGGGGAAAAGCGAAGAACAGAAATCGCTCGTGCATTAGCAACGAACCCTAAGTTTGTTTTATTAGATGAACCATTTGCAGGTGTTGATCCTATTGCTGTGGAAGATATACAAAGTATCGTTTCAGAATTGCGCAAACGCAACATTGGTATTCTGATAACCGACCATAACGTCCAAGAAACTTTATCCATTACAGATCGAGCATATCTTCTTTTTGAAGGAAGCATTTTAAAGTCTGGAACCGCAGAAGAATTAGCTGCAGATGAGCAAGTTCGTCGTGTTTATTTGGGACAAAATTTTGAACTTAGAAAAAAATAATTTCTCATTTCAGTAAAAAATCATAAATTTATCCGCTATTTAATTAGAACAGAATTTATTAAACACTATTTATATGAAAACCATTAAGCAAATACTACCACTTTTTTTATTAGCCACTTTGTTTTTAGGCTTTACTGCTTGTAAGAAAAAATGTGTTGTTGAGACAGATGACACAAACAGTGGAGCAATCATTGACGGAGTAGTTTTTTACCCTGCATCTGGTAATTTAACACCAAGTATGGCTGGAAACTATGTTATCAATGGATCTCATCCATATGCTAATGAATTTCAAATTCGAATGAATGATGGTGATAAAGTAGATGTGAATTATTCAAATTATACAATTCTTTGTTATCCAATTACAGCAAATTGCAGTGCTTCCTATGATCGCACCGTAACAATTAATGACGCGAATCAAACTGTTGTATATAAAATTGTCGTTACGCAATGTGAAAATTGTCCAGAGAAGTACTTAACTGAAAATTACGTTTTAGTTCCTGCGTTCCCTTCAAACTATGCAGTTAGCTACGATGTTTCTTACGTGACAAAATAATTACAGTTGAACAATATTCAAAAGACTGGTATTAAACCAGTCTTTTTTTTGCTCCAAACTTTCATTCATAAAAAAAGGCCATCGAAATGATGACCTTGATTTTTAAAGGGGTTGATAGATTATTTAGACGCTAAATCTGAATTTTCTACTTGGTTTACGCTTCCATAGGCATCGCAATGTCCTCCTTTGGATGATCCACAAGCTGTCATAGCTAGTGACAATAACATCCCCACAAGTGTCAAGGTCAAAATTTTCTTCATTGTTGTTTGTTTTTATTAATAAGGTCTTTCATGTTCGTGCGAAAATACAATATTTTATACCGTAATTCCAAAAAATATTATTCACAATTCATTATTAATCTTTTGAAATAAAGTAAATTCCAACTCGTTTTGTTCATAATGCGGATATTTTTACTCATTTTTTCACTTTTTTTGATTTTCGGTGCTTTTTCTCAAAAGGACTACTCTGTTGTTTTCAGCTCGACCGAATATCAAACAATCAAAAAAAATATCCCCAGGTCATTCAAGGATAGTACAACCGCAGTGAATTATTTGCGTGACTTTCAACTTTACGCAATAAAAAAGGGTTATTTGTTAGCTTCGTTCGATTCATTGCAATTTTCAAACAAACAAGTGAGTGTGTCTTTTACTTGTGGTGAGCAATTTAAATCGTTGAACTTAACCACAAACCACCAAACACAGAAATTTTTAAAACGTGTATCAAAACTCAAGGAAAAAGCACTTGCACATGTTCCCTTCACCCCAATAGAAACCAATCGAATTTTAAAAAACATTTACAATTCTGCTACAGAGAATGGATATCCGTTTGTAAAGGTTTATTTTGACAGTATTACATACCATGAAAAAGCAGTGTCAGCTAAATTAAATGTTAATTTGGGTAATAAATTTAGCTTTTCAAAGATCCACATCAAAGGAGATAGTTCAATTTCTGAATTATTTATTTCCAGCTTACTCGACATAAAAACAGGTGATCTTTACGATGAATCCAAGCTTAAAATGATTTCAACTAAAATCAAACAATTAAATTTCATCAAGGAAATTAAACCACACGAATTATTATTCACGCGGGAAGGAGTTGAATTGTATCTTTATTTAAATTCAGTACCCGTAAGTTCAATCAATGGAGCAGTTGGACTACAACCAAATACAGTATCGAAAAAACTAAGTTTGACAGGAGATATAAGCCTAAAACTTCTTAACATATTAAAACGCGGCGAATCTCTTAATCTAAATTGGAGAAGCATTCAAACACAAACCCAATCCCTTGATGCAAAAATCAATTATCCATTTCTTTTTAAAACACCTTTTGGTATTGATGGTCAATTCCATTTATATAAACGAGATTCAAGCTTTTTAGAGTTAAAAAGTACCATTGGTGTACAGTATTTTCTCAATGGAGGAAGTTACATAAAAGCATTTTATCAAAACACATCATCTTCAGTTTTAGATGGTGGAAAAAACAACCCTTCTTTTGTTAATCTTAAAAGTGTATCGACAAATGCCTATGGAATTGCCCTTTTCAGAAGGCAATTGGATTATGTTCCTAATCCTTCCAAAGGATTCGCACTTACGATTGAAGCTGCAATAGGAACACGAAAAAAATTAGCTGTTGATACAATCCCAGAAGTAAAAACAACCACATACAGAGTAAACTTTCAACTGGACTGGTTTCTTCCGCTTACAAAAAGAAATGTGCTTCATGTTGCCACTAATACTGCTTTTTATATAGCTCCCGAAATCTATCAAAATGAAGTTTATCGTTTTGGGGGACAAACAAGTTTCAGAGGATTTAACGAAGAAGAATTATATGCAACATCTCGATCAATCATGAGTGTTGAATACCGATTCTTACTAGATCGAAATTCACATTTATTTGCATTCTTCGATCAAGCTTTTTATGAGAATACGGCAAGTACATACATCAATGACCATCCATTTGGATTTGGAACTGGATTTTCCTTTGGTACCAACATTGGAATTTTCTCAATCTCTTATGCACTTGGAAAACAATTTGACAACCCAATTTTGATGCGCAACGGAAAAGTTCATTTTGGATATATCGCTTATTTCTAAGATGAAAACGTCAAGCAATCGTTTGAATCTTAGAATATTGACTGAAGAATAATCAGATTTATTGTCTTCTTTGTTGCATCACCGAACGAATCTCTTTCATAAATTCAGACGCATAAACAAAGTTTAAAATCTCAGGATTTTCAGTGGTAATAATTGATTTATTATCACCTTCCCACCAATTTTTACCCTGATGAATGAACATTACACTATCACCAATTTCAATAACTGAATTCATGTCATGCGTAATAACAACTGTCGTGATGTTGTATTCGTAGGTAATTTCTTTTATCAAACCATCAATTACGATTGACGTTTTTGGATCTAATCCTGAATTGGGCTCATCACAAAATAAGTATTTAGGATTCATAGCAATTGCACGTGCAATCCCAATACGTTTTTGCATACCTCCGGAACACTCAGAAGGGAACAATTTGTTCGTACCTGCCAGGTTAACACGATCCAAACAAAAATCTACTCTCTCTTGCATTTCTTTCTTCGACATTTTTGTAAACATCGTTAAAGGAAACATAACATTCTCCTCCACTGTCATTGAATCAAATAGCGCAGAACCCTGGAATAGCATACCAATTTCTTGGCGAATTTCTTTACGTTGCAAACGATTCATTGACGAAAAATCTCTTCCATCAAATAGAATCTGTCCATTGTCAACTTCATGAAGGCCAACAATGCATTTAGCAAGAACAGATTTTCCTTGTCCTGATTGACCAATAATCAAATTCACCTTCCCCTTTTCAAAGGATGTATTGATGTCAAACAAAACTTGTTTGCTACCAAAAGATTTATTGACGTTTACTATCTCGATCATAGCAACATCAATTGAGTGAGTATAAAATTGGCAATTAATATCGCAATCGAACCACTTACCACAGCTTGTGTTGATGAACGTCCAACATCCAATGCTCCACCTTTCGTGTAATATCCATAAAACGAAGCAATAGAAACAATCAAGAAGCCGAACACAATTGTTTTCGTTAAAGCATACACAACATTGTACACTTCGAAAAAGGAACGAATACCTAAAATATAGGTTTCTGTCGTTAATAATCCAGATAATGTCAAGGCTAACCAACCTCCGATTAAACTTAGTCCCATCGAAAAAATCACAAGGATTGGAAAGAAAAATACAGCAGCTACAATTTTCGGTAATACAAGAAATGTGAGAGAGTTAACTCCCATAATTTCAAGCGCATCAATTTGTTCTGTAACGCGCATTGTCCCAATCTCAGAGGCTACATTTGAACCAACTTTACCAGCCAAAATCAAAGAAATAATTGTTGGAGAAAATTCTAAAATTGTACTTGATTGTGTGATGTATCCAACTGTATAGTCAGGTAATAAAGGATTATCAATGTTTGAGGCAGTTTGAAGTGCAATAACGGCCCCCATAAAGGTTGACATCAGAGCAACAATCGGAATTGAATTGATCCCGATAATCTCGAATTCAGTAAAAACGCGTTTACGGAAAATCTTCATCTTTTCAGGTCGCGAAAACACAACACCGAGCATCAAAATATACTTACCAATATTCGAAATTACATTCATTGGGTGCTAAGTTAATTCTTATTTCTTTCATTCACATTCATAAGCTGAAAACTTTATCAAGATTGAATGTTGATTTCATATAATTTTAAGGTGTGAAAAATGCAAAATTAACCAAAAGAGAACATGTTACAGAAGCCTTTAAAAAGTACCTTCCTGATGC
The DNA here is from genome assembly GCA_039804825.1 of Bacteroidota bacterium. Classification (GTDB taxonomy): domain Bacteria; phylum Bacteroidota; class Bacteroidia; order Flavobacteriales_D; family Crocinitomicaceae; genus M0103. Next base: position 5,766 of record JBDLVK010000059.1, on the reverse strand, counting down.
TTTCGTTCCAATAGTCGTTGATTTATTTATACAATCCTCCGTTCGTTTTAAAATTGTGAATGGAAGGAAAACAAAATTAGGCGATTTTAGAGCTGGAATGAATGGTGAAAAACACCAAATTACTGTGAACGGCGACATGAATCCGTATTCTTTTTTGATCACAACATTGCATGAATTTGCACATTTAAACACTTTCAACACCTATCAAAATCGGGTTGCCCCACACGGCGAAGAATGGAAAAATGCGTATAGACAACTATTATTACCGGTTATTCAAAGTGGTCATTTGCCAAAAGATATTGAGCGCGTTTTAATGAATTCTTTGGTGAATACGAAAGCCTCTTCTTGCTCTGATATTCATTTATCACGCGTGCTACAAACATATGACAAACCAAAAGAAGGCGTTGAAATTTTAGAACGATTACCAAAAAATTCTACCTTTGCTTTAAACGGAAGACAATTCGTGAAAGGTCCTTTACGACGAAAGCGCTATATCTGTGAAGAAGTTAAATCGAAACGTTCATTTTTAGTTAGCGCTTTAGCACAGGTTTATCCAATTGAAATAAAAAAACAAGATGAAAGATAATTATTGCATAATAATGGCAGGTGGTGTTGGAAGCCGCTTCTGGCCAATGTCAACTCCCCAAAAACCTAAACAATTTTTAGATGTACTTGGAATTGGTAAATCACTCATTCAAATGACCTATGAGCGCTTGTTGTTAACTGCGCCGAAAGAGAATATATATGTGCTAACGAACACAAGTTACGCTCAACTTGTCAAAGAACAATTGCCCGATTTAACATATAATCAAATTCTTACAGAACCAAAACGTAAGAATACGGCACCTTGTATCGCTTATGCTGCAGCGAAAATCCAAGCATTGAATCCAAATGCGACAATGATCATTTCTCCGGCTGACCATTTGATTGTGAAAGAACAACGTTTTACAGAAATCGTAGCAACTGCAATAAAACGCGCAAACGAAGAAGAACGATTAGTAACGCTTGGAATTCAACCAACTCGTCCTGACACGGGTTATGGATATATTGAATTTGATAATTCTGCCGCTGTAAAGGCAGGAGAAGTAACGGAAGTAAAACAATTCCGTGAAAAACCAGATTTAGCAACGGCTGAAGCATTTTTGAAAAGTGGAAATTTCTATTGGAATTCAGGAATATTTGTTTGGAAAACAAGTAGTATTTTAAATTCTCTTGAATCTTATCAGCCCACTTTACATGAGTTGTTTGCCGGAGATTTAAGTCATTACAACACACTTACAGAGCAAGAAAAAGTAAACTATTGTTTTGAAACCTGTGAAGACATTTCAATTGATTTTGCTGTTATGGAACATGCGAACAATGTTGATGTTGTATTGGCTGATTTTGATTGGAGCGATCTTGGAACTTGGGGAAGTTTAAATACCCATTTGAACAAAGACGAAAACAATAATGCGGTTGTTGGAACGAACGCACACTTGTTCAATTCATCCAATTGTTTAGTGAACATCCCTAACAATAAATTAGTTCTTTTGGATGGACTCAACGATTACATTGTTGTTGAATCCGATAACATGTTAATGGTTTTAAAAGCTGAAAACGAACAAGAACTCAAAAATTACTTGAAGCAAGTAGAAGGTAAAAGTCCTCAGTTTTTTGATAAATAATCAACAAAAAAAGGGATTGAATTCAATCCCTTTTTTAATGTTAATGTTTTTTCATTTCTTCTCGTTCCCATGCTCGATACAGATCAAAATAACTTTTAGTTTCCACAACAACTGCCCCACCAAGTGTATCTCCATACTTTGCAGGAAGTCCTCCTGTATAAACCATCATTCTTCCAATAGAGCAACTTGGCACATTGTAAACTTCATTGCTTTTTACGCCATCCAACATGTAAATCATATCACCTTTACGAGCTCCTCTGAACATCAATTGACCATCTTCATCTTTTCTAACTTCAGAAGAAAGCGTTGTTGCTAAATCAGAAACGTTAAATTTCACCGGGCTTTGTTCAATTTCTTCTGCAGTTAACTCTTTAATCGGCAATGAACCATATTCCAATTTCATTCGTTTATCTTTAGCAACAACAATGATAGCATCAAGCATTGTTGGATCGGCAGTGAATTTGATTAAACCAGCTTGACAAATTCCATCCATTGGGATTTTTACGGGAATGTTTGGCATAGTGTCACCTTGAAACTTAATGTTTAAGGTATAATCTCCAGCTGGAATTGCACTGATGCGAAATCTGCCATCTGGATCAATCAACGCTTGGTACTTTTTATCTTGGTCAACAATAAAAGCAACTGCTCCATAGGCCATTTCTCCTGTTTGTTCAACTTGAACTGTTCCGACAACTTCTCCTGTTGCGCTTTGAGCGTTTACTAACTGATTTGCTAATAAGCACGCTATGATCATTATTTTTTTCATGGCTATTAATTTAATTGTTTCCCTTTGGATGCAAGACAATAATTAATTCCATAAAAAAAGGTTCTCGAAATTTAAGAACCTTTTCAAAATTATTTATAATTGCTTATAATTCAGCACTTGAGCAAGGAAATGCTCTGTCAACTTTTTTAAATAATCCTTGTAAAACTTTTCCTGGACCAACTTCGATTACCTCTGTAGCACCATCAGCAATCATTTGATTCATCGTTTGCGTCCAACGCACTGGAGCTGTCAATTGAGAAACCAAATTCTTCTTAATTTCTGCTGGATCTGAAATAGCTGAAGCTGTCACGTTTTGATACACAGGACAAATTGGTTGACTAAATTCAGTTGCTTCAATTGCTGCGGCAAGTTCTTCTCTTGCAGGTTCCATTAATGGTGAGTGAAAAGCTCCACCGACCTGAAGAATCATTGCTCGTTTTGCACCAGCTTCAGTTAATTTAGCACAAGCCGTTTCAACAGCAAGTACAGCCCCTGAAATTACTAACTGCCCTGGACAATTGTAATTTGCAGCAACAACAACACCATCAACTTCAGAACAAATTTTCTCAACTACCTCATCTTCTAACCCAAGAATAGCAGCCATGGTTGAAGGTTCTACTTCACATGCTTTTTGCATGGCAAGTGCACGTTGATAAACCAGTTTCAAGGCATCTTCAAATTTCAATGTTTTATTAGCTACCAACGCTGAAAATTCTCCTAGTGAATGTCCTGCAACCATATCTGGACGAAATGACTCTCCTAAACAAGCTGCTAAAATTGTTGAATGTAAGAATATAGCAGGTTGCGTAACTTTTGTTTGTTTCAATTCTTCATCTGTTCCTTCGAACATGATTTTCATAATATCAAAACCTAACACTTCATTTGCTTTTTCAAACAATTCTTTTGCTAAGGTTGAATTATCGTATAAGTCTTTGCCCATTCCTGAGAATTGAGCTCCTTGACCAGGGAAAACATATGCTTTCATAAGTGTTCTTTTGAATTTGTCGACAAAAATAATCAAAGTTCACAAGTAGACATAAAAAAAGCCCCGCATTTGCGAGGCTTCCTTATTCGTTGAGAAAATTATTTTCTAACAATCAATTTTTGAGTTGAAACTGTTCCGTTCACAGAAACATTTACCATGTAAGCACCACTGCTAATTGCATCAGTGTTAATAGTTACGTTTTGTGTTCCGTTAACTGTTCCTAAAGCATTTGAATAAACAACTTTACCTGAAAGATCTGTAACAGTAATAGCTACATCAGCTTCATTTGTTAATTCGATAGCAACATTTGTTGAAGATGCAGCAGGGTTTGGATAAACCGCAACTGAAGAAAGACCTTCAATTTCATTAACAGATGCCTGATCTCCCATTTTCAAACGAATAGCAAAAGCATTTCCATTTGAGTACGAAGTTGCTGTTGGATCTGGAATATTTACCATACTTGCATACCAAGGTTGTGGAACTGATTGGTCATCAAACACACGAATTGGAGTTGATCCAGAAGTGTTCATTGGACGAACAACAGCGTAGTAAGCACCTGCTGGCAATGAAATTGGCTGTGGAAAAGCAACTGCAATAATTCCCGCATCAATATGCCCTTGAGCTACCTCAAAAATATCACTTTCTGCAGTATTTCCGTTTAAATCACCAAAAGGAGTTAAAGCATCTGCCAAGAATGAAGCTGTATCAACAATTGAAATTTGAACCTCAGCACCAGCAACTGTTGAAGAAGTAATTGCGATTTCAAAACCAGAAACCAAGTTAGTTGCTGCACGCAAGTGATACATTGTAGCTAAATAAGTATCTGCTGGTTCACTGAATGATTCAGAACCAAAAGAACTTAATTGTTGGTTCGCTGCTGGATGAATTCCAATTCCGTCTTGCGAATAAACATTGTCTGTAATTGCAAAGTTTCTTAATGACGTATTATTAGCAAAATTTGTACCTGCTGTCTCTGCAGTCGAAGTAACTGTGTAAACACCATTGTAAGTTCCTACAGCCAACGTTGGTGTCTCAACATTTGAATAGGCAATTGTATCACCAGAAATAACAGTTCCTAAACTAAAATTTGAAGAAAAAGAACCAAAATCCGCTACAACTTGAACATTTGTTTGATCGTTCACACCGAAGTTAACTACATTACCACCAACTTCATATGAATCATCAACTTGATCTAAAGGTGTTCTTCCATATTCGATTCCTTCATTATTTACACCTGCGATATAAGCATAACTATTTTTAACATCATCAGCTGGTTGATCGATAATTCTTACGTCATCTACCATCCAAGCATAATCCCAAGATCCAATATAACGGAAACGAACTAATACACTTGATTGTCCCCCTGCTGCAGGTAAGCCACTAATTAAATCGTTTGTAATGTTAACTGAAACGATTTCCTCATAAGGAACAGATACTGGACGACCAACATTTATTGGAAATTGTGACCATGTTGTTCCACCGTCATTACTAATTTCAATAATTGTTTCAGTTGTTTGCCAAATGCGTAAACGTTGAGCAAATTCCAATACTACATGAGAATAAGCTGATAAGTCAATTGGCGTAGCAGTTGTTATGAACGCATCTTGTGTACCTCCATTTGAACCAACCGCATCTGAGTCGAATAACGCATATCCATTCTCATTTGAAACAGTAATTGCTGTTTCTGTCCAAGTTCCAGTGTTATAACCTGCTGTAGTATTTGAAGCATTCGTGATAATCCAATCTTGTAAATCAGCAGTGTTATTCGAAATATTCCATTGTGCAGCATTCGAAAAATCGTTGCTCCAGATAATAACTTTTTCCGTCGCTTCTGAAACTGGTTTCGATTTGTATTCTGCACTTACATCTGCAATTCTAGATTTATATTCATTGTTCACTTTTTGCGCATTTACTGCTAAAGATGCCAATGAAAACAAACCAATAATGTATACCTTTTTCATTCAAATAGTTTTATATGTTCGGCGTAAAAATAGAACATCTATTTCAATTAATCAAATTGTTATTTTGGAGACACTTGGAATCTTTTTTCAAACGAGATATCGATTGTCCAAAAACGAAAAAACCCAAACATCAAAGATATTCGGGTTTTAACTTCTTTTAGAAGGTGGAAGCCAATCTAAAAGTTCTCTAAAAAGAAAAAGCCTCAGTTAAAACTGAGGCTTTTCGTACTCGGAGCGGGACTTGAACCCGCACGCCCATACAGGCACAGGATTTTAAGTCCGGCGTGTCTACCAATTCCACCATCCGAGCGGACTTGAGCGGGAGACGAGATTCGAACTCGCGACCCCAACCTTGGCAAGGTTGTGCTCTACCAACTGAGCTACTCTCGC